>CANHPK010000035.1 GCA_947462525.1 Roseiflexaceae bacterium
AACAAATCATCCACGTCGCCGATGCCCAACAAATGCCGCGGCTTGTTGTCTGGCATATGCGGGACCGTCATGTCGACCACGTCGTAGATCTGTGATTTGTTTGCGCCGAGCGAACCACCGATACACAACCCATCGAAATCCATACCACCAATGTGCTCAGCACTCGCTTTGCGCAAATCCGGGAACACCCCGCCATGCACAATGCCAAACAACGACTGATCACGGTTCGGCATCGGGATGTCGTGCATGCCTGCCAGGGTTTCTTGGTGGTAGGTCAAGCAGCGCTCCTCCCAACGATGCGTACGCGTGAGTGATTGCCGTGTGTAGTCGTAGCCTGCCCGGAAGGGCGGCAGCTCGTCAAAGCAGAGGATGATGTCGGCGCCGATACCCTTTTGGATTTCGATGCTCCGTTCAGGGGTGAACACATGCTTTGATCCATCGATGGTGGATTTGAAGATCACCGCATCATCGGTCACCTTAACCATGCCGGGTTTGGGCGTATACGCGCCGCGACCTTTGACCTCGTCGGCAATCCCGCCGTACTTCAGACTAAAGACTTGGAAGCCGCCACTGTCCGTCAGGATTGGTCCATGCCACTGCATAAACTGATGCAGGCCACCATGACGTGCAATCAACTCATGACCGGGTTGCAGGTACAGATGGTACGTATTGCCCAAGATAATATGTGCCCCATGCGCTTTGACCTCGTCTGGGGTCAGTGCCTTCACCGTCCCTTTTGTGCCGACAGGCATAAAGACGGGGGTTTCGATGGGACCGTGGGCTGTCTCGATGACCCCTGCGCGCGCGCGTGAGGCGGCATCACGGGCATGAATAGTAAAACTGAGCGGCATGTGGCCTCCGTGTGATTGCGTTATTATCGCCAAATCAGAGATTTTGTCAAATGTACACGAACCCCCAAAGGATTCCCCTTCTGTCATATTGACAGCCAAGGCGCTATAATGCAAACACTATCCATGGGACACTGTCTGAGGAGCTTCGTATGAGCCATATCGATCATCGCACCCATGCTGAGCGCCAAATAGATGCAATAAAGTGCGCTGTCCTGACCATCAGCGATACGCGCACGATCGCCGATGATCGCGGCGGTCAATCTGCCGTGCAGGCGCTCCAAGACGCAGGTCATCAGGTCCACGGCTACACCATTGTCCGCGACGAACCGACCGATGTCATTGCGACCATAGAAGGCTGGATCCTCGCAGATGTCCGCGTGATCATTACCACTGGCGGCACGGGTATTTCGCGGCGCGATACGACCATCGACGCCATCGAACCACAGTTGACGCGCATATTGCCGGGCTTCGGCGAGATTTTTCGCATGCTCTCGTATGAACAAGTAGGTGCCGCTGCGATGTTATCGCGCGCGCTTGCCGGCACCTGGGGGACCACACTGGTGTTCTGCTTGCCGGGATCGCCCAATGCCGTTGATTTGGCACTGACCAAGCTCATCGTGCCCGAGCTTCGTCATCTGGTGTGGGAGACCCTGCGGCACGGTTCTGCCCCACAGAAAGGCTAACCTATGCGCTCGCTCGCTCTTGCCATGGTGCGCTTCTACCAAAAAAACATATCTCCCCTCAAGCCACCGAGTTGTATATACAGCCCGACCTGCTCTGAATACACCTACCAAGCAATCGCACGCTATGGTGTCGTCCGTGGTGTTGCCATGGGGACCGAACGACTGTTGCGCTGTCATCCGTTTTCGCATGGTGGTGCTGACCCGCTCCCCTAACCGCTGACTCATCCAATCGGTGGTATACTTGCTTTATTCAACGATTTGTATTGTTGAATGATTTATTTCGCACACATTGTGCCAAAACGCTCGTGGATGGTGTGGCCGATACGGTACATAGGTGTACTGTCCACCACCCTCACATACGTGCTCGCGCCTGTGGTTTTTGCTGCCGTAGACTGTTGCACACATCGTGTCGCCCATGCAGACTACGCCCCCGGGAACGCGCTTGTCCGTCTACATCCAGTTCTTTTTGGGCGTCTGTGTGCTCTACTGAGGAGCTCACACCACTATGGCAGAGCAATCACGCCGTGACGTCGCGGTCTTTATCGACTTCGAAAACATCTATGTCTCCGTCCGCGACAAGCTCGACGCAAACCCAAATTTCGAAATCATCATGGACCACTGCAACGAGCTGGGTCGTGTCATTTTGTCACGTGCCTACGCCGACTGGTATCGGTATCCGCGTATCACCTCGGCCCTCTACGCCAATAACATCGAACCCATGTATGTGCCCACCTACTACTACGACAAGGGTGCAGGCCGGACCGGTGGTCCCATCAAAAACTCCGTCGACATGAACCTCTGTATCGACGCCATGCGTACCTTGTTCACCATGCCTGGGCTGTCGACCTTTGTGCTGATCACGGGCGATCGCGATTTTATCCCGCTCGTCAACAGCATTCGGCAACAGGGCAAAGATGTCATCATCATCGGTGTTGGTGGCGCTGCATCGTCGCATCTGGCACAGAGTGCAGATGAGTTCATTTTCTACGAACAGCTCGTCGGCAAAGCCGAAGCCACCGCCCCCAAAGTCGACACCCGTCGGCCCCTCGACTCCGATGATTTTGAACGACCTGCACTCGAACGCGAGCGCATCAGTGTGGCCCGTACCAAGCCCGAACGCAAAGAATCCACTGCGTTGAGCGAAGACGAGGCATTTGAGTTACTCGTCAAAGTTGTGCTCGAAGCACGCTCACGCCGGATGGTCACGGGTATCGGCTCGCTCAAAACGCTCATGCGCGAGCTTTCGAACGGGAAGTTCCGCGAGTCAGCAATCCGTGACGGCAACGGTCGTGCCATCGACAAATTCAAAGACTTCATCACCGAGGCTGCCCGTCGCGGCAAGATTATCATTTCGACCGAAGGGGTCGTCAACGAAGTCTTTTTGCCCGGCGAAGATCCCAAGGCACTCTCGCAGTTCTCCAATGGCGACACGAGCACTGACCGTCGCGACGACGACACGAGCACAACCGCTGCGCTCGCACCTGAACGAATCAGCGCTTCCTCCAGTCAAGCCCAAAGCACCGCAGACAAGTCACGCCGCCGCCGCCGCCGTGGCGATCGCACACCGGATCGCGTCTCTGCCACCAAGAGTGATGTCAGCACCAAAGCAGACTCGACTCCCGTCGATGCCGAATTGTCGATTCCGACGTCGCAACCCGTTGCGCCGGTACGCGCCGAATCACCCGCAACGCGTGATGCAACAGACGACGATACCGGCGAATCGACGCTGATTGCGACCCCATTCAGCGAAGAAGAACGACGCAGCGTGCGCGACATCGTCGCCGCGAGCGAGCGCCCGATGTCGTTCCAACAAATCTATGACACCCTGCGTGGTTCACGCAACCGTGGCGGCGACGGCACCATCCCGCGCACCAACGAAGACCTGCGCTCGCTCGTCAAGCTCTCCATCAACGCAGGCGAATTGCAACGCATCGGTCGTGGCAACCGCGTCAGCTACCGCATTGCCGGCATCGCGAGTAGCACACCGCAGACCGGAGAAGACCAGGCCCCAGTGGTCGTGACCGACAACCCCGCGGCACGCACTGCTGCCGCTCCGCAGATGATTCCGACGCCACAGGAACAAGGCGATGACGAACTCGCCCTGCCAACTGCCACTCCTACCCAAAATGGTCGTCGGCGTGGCAAGCCAGTAGCCCCTGCGACGGCAGCGGTGGAACTTGCTCCGCCCGTCGAACAGAAGCGCCGCGGGCCGAAACCCAAATCCGCACCTGTTGCCGCTCAGCCGACCAGCACTGTAGCACCGACTGCGCCCGCACGGCCAGTTGACCTCAAGAATGCCAACGACGGCAAAAAACAGCGTGATGCGGCGACACCACGCAACTCCAAAAAACCGACCGGTCGGAGCGCCCCGCGCACTGCACCAACCAACCCGGTGACGCCGCCTGCAGTCGCTCCGAGCCCTACCCAAGCAGCCAAGCCGCGCCGACGTAAGCAGACTCCGGAGGCATAACATGCGCGTCAAAATCTGCGGCATTATCTCGCCCGAGCATATCTTGGTCAGTGCTGCCGCCGGAGCAGATTACATCGGTTTGGTCTGTGCGCCGAGCCGGCGTCAGGTGGACACCGCGCAAGCGCAACGGTTGGTCGCTACCCTCCGTGACGCAGGCTATTTGACACCTATCGTTGGGCTGTTTGTCAATGAGTCGCCAGACGTAGTGGCGCGCACCGTCGTCGATGTCGGTATCGACATTATTCAACTCCACGGGACCGAACCGTTCGAACAGCTCGATGCCCTCCCCGTCATGCCCATCTGGCGTGCAGTGCGCCTCCAGGGCGCCGCCGCCGAGGAGCCATGGTTGGCACGCTCGCTCCCACACGTGACGTTGTTGGTCGATGCGTTCGTCCCTGATGCCTATGGCGGCACGGGGGTACGCGCCGATTGGGAGGCAGCCGCACAATTGGCAACCCAACGAGACATTGTGCTTGCTGGCGGGTTGCACCCAGCCAATGTGCGCGAGGCCATTCGGACGGTCAAGCCATGGTGTGTCGATGTCAGCAGCGGTGTCGAACGGGCAGGCTACAAAGACAACGGCCTCATTGCAGCCTTCATCGATATTGCCAAGCAGGAGCGGTAGCCCATGATCCGCAGATGGTGGAGCTGGTTCGGTGCGTTGATGACCGCACTCTTGACACTTCGGTACCTGCTGTCGCGCGTGCGTCCGGTAGTGCTCAATCCGACCGAACATCACACCGACGAACTCAACGGCGCACTCACCACACTCGGCATTCGGCGCATTGTGGTGAGCGATTTGCACCTCGGCGCCGGTGATCGCCTCGATGACTTCAATGCAGATCGCGAATTCGCCGATTTTGTCACAACCTATGTCATCGGCGAACCAACCGAGTTAATTTTGGCCGGCGATACATTCGAGTTCTTGCAGGTCACGTTGCCTGATGTGCCGGATTTCGAGTGGACTCCACGTGCCGCCGAACGGCGTTTGGCGGCCATTCTCGATGCCCATCCCATTGTCTTAGATGCCCTCGTCCAGTTCATCCGCCACGACGGCATGTACCTGACGTTCCTGGTGGGTAATCATGATTTCGAAATCCATTATCGGAGTGCAAAGCGTGCACTCGCGAGCCGCATGGGTGTGCTCGTCGAAGACCCACGGTTGCGGTTTGGGATCCGGTATGTCGGTGAAGGTATCTTCATCGAACACGGCAATCAGTTCGAACAGTGGAACAGCTTCGTGCGCTTTGACGGGATAAGCCAACCGTTCGAACTCGTGCGTGGTACACTCGCCGTCAAAAACGTCATCAACCCGCTCGAGCGCGAACCGCTGCCCATTGCCCCGTACATCGACAACGTCAAGCCGAGTTCGGCATTTCTCTGGCATCTGCTGGGATTGGCGCGACTCCGAGATATCCAGGTGGTGCGGTTTGTGCTCCGAGGTGTTATTTTGACCGTACGGAGCATGCTGGTCCCCCTTGCCTACCGCAAAAGCGAGTCCCTGGCGGATTCGGTCACACCCGTACGACACCTGCAAAATCAACGGCGACTCAAACGGGCCCTCGACACAACCCGCCGCGTCGTCGAGCGCCGTTCGGACCGCCCACAGTCGTCGGTACCGCCATACCTTGTCAATCACATCGAACGTGAGTCGCGCCGCCAGCTCCACCGCGAAATGCGCGAATTCAACGTGTCGGTGCTGCGTGAGGTAGTCCACATCGCACATCAACCACGGCATGCGTCGACACGCTTGTTTATCTGCGGTCATACCCACATGGCGCAACACGTCCCGTTCAATGAACGTCAGACCTACGTCAACGTCGGGACGTGGACCGACGTCGTCGTCGATATCACCACCGGCAAGCGACAGTTGCAGCGGTGCCCGTTCCTCCTTATACGGGTCGATGGCGCAGGCGATGTCGCACACGAGTTTTTGGTGTGGCGTGGCCGTGACACCGCCCCGACACCATGGGCCCCCGAAGGAATGGGTCGGTCGCGTATGTTGCGGACATCGCACTCCCCTGCACGTTTTGGATCAGATGCGGTTACAATACCCACATGGAAAAAAGAAGGAGAGCAACAATGAAGACCTTTCGATGGCTCGTCATAGTACTCGTTGCTATCGTTGGCTTTGTCGTTTATCGCGCGCTGCGCCAGGAGAACACCGTGACAGCACCACAATCCGGTTCCAAACGTTCTATCAGCCCCGATTTGTTGGCTATTCTGGCTGACCCGGGCGACAAAGGCCCCATCGAGCTCATCAGCGATGCCGATGGCAAAGAGTGGCTCGTCAATCGTCGCAATGGTTTTCGATACCCCGTCGAAGATGGTATTCCCATCATGCTCCTCGAAGAGGGCGAAAAGCACCGCGACCCTTCCATCATCACCGGCTAGTATCCCACGGTACGAGAAAAGCGCCCCGCTGCACACCGTGCAGCGGGGCGTTGTGTCATACAGATGCGGTACCGGTGACGTCTGTGGTGGCCTTTGCAGTGTGGACGGCATGCGTACGCACCAGCAAAACCAACCCCGTGTTCGTCAAACCAGCCGACGAATCAGTGCACGCCTTTGGCGCGCACGTCAGCGCTTGGGTGTCAGTGAAGATCTGCTCAACGCAAAGAGTCCAAGCAAGCTGACGCCGACCGCCACCGCGTTGACGAGACTAATACCGCCCACCGAATACAAATAGACACTACTAAATGAAGAGAAGATGCGCCCGGTCCCGACAGCTACCGACATCAACGCCATCACTGTCGCCCGTGCATGTGGGACTGCTTCGGATATCAATGGGAAGCTGGCCACAATTGCGTATTCGAACAGCACATAGAAGCAGAAAAACACTACCGCCACGGCCCACCATTGTGTGCCCACAACACTCATCAACAACAGACTCGCCGCAGTGGCGATGAAGCCATAGATGACCGAACGGCGTTTCCCCACGCGGTCGGCAAACGCCACAACCGATGTAGATCCGACGAGTTCTGCGATGCCGATAATCACAAACAACGCGCCAATGGTCGCTTCGTCTGCCCCCAACCCATTTTTGAGCCAGAGACCCTGCGACACAAAGAACAGGTCATTGCCACCAAATGTCAAAAATGCAAAGCCTAATATCAACCAAATCGCGGGTTGGCGGAGCAAAACCGTCGTGCTGATCGGTGCCGCTTGGTGTTCACTACGATGCTCGGGGATCCGCAACAGCAATAGCGCATTGACTGCACCGATAACAGCCAGTACACCATAGGCTATCCGTAGGCTATCGACTTGATTGATGAGGTACATCAACGGAGCAACGCCAATGATAGCCGCAACTGCCCATGACATCTCGAAGATACCAAGCACCCTGCCGCGCTGCTCGTATGGTGAACGGGCACTCAGGTAGCTCTGCCCAGAAGGCAAATACATGGCCGTCCCCAGACCAATCAGGATGTACCCCAATTGAAACATCCAGAACGCAACGGCCGCGCTACACAGTACTGCACCGATAATGAACAGCCCGAGTCCACCAATCATGACGCGACGTTCCCCATAGCGGTCTGCCAGACGCCCGCCCAGCGGCGACACAAACGCAGCAGCGGTCTGTAGTGCAATCAGGCTCGCTGCATCGAGATCGCTTACCGAAAAATGGTGAGTGACAAATGGGAGTAACGGATACACAATACGGAACGCCGTCGTCGATGCGAGGCGACCAGTGGTGACCAATAATAAATCACGGGTGCTCAGTGCCGATTGCTCGGTCGTCATAGGTGCCGTCATGCAAAGCCTCAACTGCGTACACGTGTTCATGCACGGGCGAACGGGTTTATTCCTGCGATGGTCTGTAGTATAGTATAGCAGTGTGTTTTCTCTTGTGTCGGACCAATACATCATGAATCAAATCTACTATCTCCCGTTGGTGTTGATTGCCATCTGGTTCGCGTGGAAGGTTGTTACCGGCACGCTCCGGCTCGTGCTTATCTTCGTTGTCGGTATAACCATTTTTCTCATCCTGCGCGATAGTGTGGCAATGTACTACCTGCAGTTGTTTTCATGAGCGAGCAGCATGCACTTCGTCACATAACCGCAACGCGGTACGTTATGCCGCTGCGCGAAGGCGGGTCGTTGCCGGGTTTGGTCGAGGCCGATGATGACGGCCTGTATGTCGTCAAGTTCCGCGGTGCTGGGCAGGGGAGCGGAGCGCTCGTTGCCGAACTGGTCGTTGGCGAGCTCGCCCGTGCCATCGGCTTGCCGGTGCCCGAGCTGGTGTTTATCGACATTGATCCAGTGTTGGGCCGCTCCGAGCCTGACGGCGAAGTGCAGGCACTCATCCAGGCGAGTGCGGGATTGAACCTGGCGTGTGATTTTCTGCCAGGGGCGTTGCCGTTTGATGGTGCCATGGCAGCACAGGTTGATCCCGCGTTGGCCTCTGCGATTGTCTGGTTTGATGCATATGTCACCAACATCGATCGGACGGCACGCAATACCAATATGCTCTGGTGGCATCGTTCCTTGCAGGTAATCGATCACGGCGCTGCGCTGTATGTCATGCATGCATGGGAAGGGTACGAAGCGCGCATCGCGAGTCCATTTGCCGCAATCCGCGACCACGTATTGTTGGCACGAGCGACTGATATAGCGGCTGCAGATAGGACGTATGGTCCGTTGATTACATCCGAATTAATCGACTACGTGACTGGCTTGGTACCTGCATCATGGTGGCCGTTGGGCCAACGGTGGCAGCACCCCGAGCAGGTCCGTGATGCAATGCGACACTACCTCATTGCGCGGATCTCTGGTCCACGCGCGTTTGTCGTCGAAGGAGAGCGTGCGCATGCTGCACTCCTATGATTACGCGGTGATACGCGTGACCCCCCGGCTCGAACGCGGCGAATGCATCAACGCTGGGATAGTCCTCTATTGTCGGACCATGCGCTACCTGGTTGCGCATACGTCCCTCGATGACCAACGACTGAGCGCACTCGATTCATCGGCCGACGCGGCCACCATTCGCACCCAATTGGCACTGTTTGCCGCCATAGCTGCAGGCGGTGAAGATGCAGGTCCCATTGGTCTGTTGCCCCACGCAGAGCGCTTCCACTGGTTGGTTGCACCACGCAGCACCATCTTGGCCGCTGGACCGGTCCATTGTGGCCTGTGTGCAGATCCACCCACACAGGCGTTGCATCTGTACCGTCGTTTGGTCACCTAAAAATCCCCCCGTTGCACTGCAACGGGGGGAGTATCACGATTGTTTATGGCGTTCGAACGAGCAACGTAATCGTCGTGCCGTCTGCAACCAACGCACCCATTGCAGGTTCGGTGCTGACGACGACACCTGGGTCGATCGTATCGCAGATCGTCCCCAACACATCGCACCCTTGATAGACGCTGGTCCCCAGGGTCAACTGTGATCCACGAATAATTGCTTGCGCATCGGCTTCTGTCGTGCCGGTCACATCGGGGACACGGCGTTTGTTGCCAATGCTCACATAGAGGCGCACCGTGTCACCGGGTTGGATGGGGGCACCAGCCACGGGATCGGTACGGATAATCGCATCTGCTGGGACGGTCAGGTTGCTTTCTTCGATCAGAATCGTGCGCAACCCGAGGAGCTC
>CANHPK010000036.1 GCA_947462525.1 Roseiflexaceae bacterium
CGATATCAATACCGATATGGTCGTGCCGAATAAGCAATGGAACAAAGTATCGGTAACCTACGTATACGGCTATGCTCCAAACAAAATCATCGTCAAGCTGAACGACCAGACCCGAGAAATCGTCATGAGCACGAATCAAGTCGACAGCATGATCGATAAGGCGACTGGTCTCGATATCGGCGGCCGCTCTACCGTTTTGGAGTCGCGAGTCTTTGAAGGGTATATCGATGACGTGTTCTACACCCCTGCGGCGTTGTCGCAAGGGCAGGTGACAGCGCTCCAGAGTGCTTCTGTGGCAGAAAGTCAGGCGTTTGCAACGCGCGAGAATTTGATTGCCTATGGCAACATCGATCAAGAATCATCGATTATTTATGGATCGAACTACAGCGGTGAACTGGATGAACTGCGTATTTCACCCAAAAAATCACAAAGCGACCAAATTGCATTGATCAATGACGCGCCTTCGTGGAATCTCCGCTTCGAGGATGTGCTGACCACAAACAAAACCGTGGTGGCCGATGGCGTGACCAAGACGGTAGGCGTTGATGTGATGGCGCTGCCAGATTCGATTGCCGGACGGGCCGGCATTCAACGCCTTTCATTTGCTGCAACCTGTGATGGCATTGGTATTGCTGCTGTCGAATGTCCGGCCGGCGGCACCATGGGGCTGTCTGGTTTGGCAGAGTCGTTCAATGGGACGACGAACATCCTCGAAGTAACCAACGCGCAAACCATCATGGATACTCTCAAATCCGGCGGTACCGTTCAACTGCTCATCAAACCCGATACCACCACCGGAAGCGTGCAAACCCTGCTCGAATATGGGGACGCATCTGGTGCCAACACGACACCACCGTTCCGGGTGCAAATTGGGACGAACGGCAAGGTGGTCATTCGGTTGGGTTCTGTCATCTATACGGCGACGAGTGCACTTACCCCTGGGTGGAATCAAGTGTCGTTTGCGTTTGGGGCTAAGGGTTTCCAATACTTCCAAAATGGCACACTGGATACTGGCGCAAATGCCTCTTCAGGTGCAAATCTCTTGATTGGCAGCCCAGCAGCGGTATTTGTCACCAACACGACGAATCGCCTGTTCGTCGGTGGTGGTGTTGCATCCAATGCACTTACGAACCTCTATCGTGGTTCGATCGACGATATTACCTTCTCGCCGACACAACTCGTGGGCAGCAAAATCTACCGAATTGCGCGCTCACAAGCATCACAGGTCATGGGCAAAGCGACGATTGCGACGTTCACGGTCGATGCCGAAGCGCCCACTATCGAAATCGAGAACCCACGCTATGTTTCGCGGCTGCCTATGCAGTTCCTCGCCAAGACCGCCGATGTTTCTTCAAACGTCGCACGTGCGGTATTCACATCGATTACCCCGGGCAATGTCGCGACATCAGTGGCAGCGCCAGCGTGTATCGATGCCGTAGCAGGGACGAATTATTGTCCGACCTTCCGCGTTGCGGCCGGCGCGACCACGCCTGTCGAGGGCAAATATACGATCCGTATGGAGGCCTTCGACAGTGTGAATAACCGCGGCCTGAGCGAATCGAACATCTATGTCGACACCACCCCCGGTACAGCACAACTGGTGACACAGTTGACGCCGTACACCACGACGCAACAGGTGGGGAGTTCACTCCGCACCCTCACGCTCAAATTGACTGCAACTGACCCCGTGTTGACAAATGCCGCAGGTACCGCAGGGAGTGGCGTGGCAGAGGTCACGGTGCTGGTCAGAGATGCGAGCGGGAATCGCATCATCGAAGCACCAACGCCGGCGACATTCCGCGGCGGGTTCTGGTATGCCGATGTGGCACTCCCCTTCAAAAACCCCACTGGGTTTTATCAGGTCTTTGCCAACGTCACCGACGCAGTCGGCAATACTGCGACGAACATCGCTGTGACGACGCCCACAACGCCAATCGAAGTCGATAATACGCCGCCACACGACACCATTGCGTACCCTGATCCTGCCAATGTGCAAGATGCATTCATTGCGAAGCAAGCGATGACCGGTCGGTTGTCGGACATCAACGATGGTCGTGCAGCACTGAACAACGGGTTGCGCGCACGGGTAGACTTCGAAGCACCAGACGGAGCAAAAACGTTCGATAGCCGATCTGATGCACGCTACAGCATCGACTGTACCCTCTGTCCCGTCATTGCAGCCGACACGGATGTCCCAACCCGCCGGCTCGCGCGATTCAACCTCGACAGCGTTGGTCAAGCACTGACCATTCATGATGTTTCGGGGGTGCTCTCGGGGACGTTCAGCATTGCCTTGCTCGCGAAATTCACCGACACGGGAACACTCGTCGGCACGGGTGTAGCCACTGCTCCACGTCTGCGTGTGCGTATCGAGCGCAGTGGGACAACCTACAGGCTGACAGCCGCACGCGGTCCCGTCGTGCTGAGCTCGACGACACCGGTAACCCCCAATACCTGGTACAACATCCTGTATTCGGAATCTGGGACCACGGCGACACTGCAATATGGGACTTCGTTGACCACAATGACCACCGTCACCAAGCCGTTTGTCGCCAAGACGCCGCTGGTGGTGCAGCCTGACCTCATGGTTGGCGCCATGCAATCGACCAAGGATCTCCCCAACAAAGAAGACTTCTTCCGCGGCTATATCGATGATGTCATTATTTCTTCGATGGCACTCACGCCCAATGATCTCACCGGAAAGTCGCTTGGTTTGGGGAGCGGCGTGTTGACGCATCAGACGAGCCTTGCCGTCGTCGATGATGGATTCTCGAACACCGATACGTTAGCCGACAAATCACTCTTCTATCTGCCGATGAATACTGCTTCGTTGCCGCTCGTCGACGCAATCAACGGTGTCATCAGCAGTCGTTGTACGTCGGGGACGACCATTGCTCCTCTCACGTGCCCAATCATTACTGATGGTTACGCGACGCGTGGATTGACCCTCAACAAGAGCACCGATGGTATTGCGACTGGGTACACGCTATCGACGACCACCACTTCTGGTCGTAGTATTGCAACCCGCTTTAAAATCGCTCCAAACGCAACGTCTGGTGTATTCTTCAACATCCAATCGAACGCTGCGAATTCGCTCTGTGTCGAGTATGGCTACGATGAACCAACCAAAAGTGTCGTCGTTCGTACGAACTGCACCAGCCGCGAAACCTTCTTGTTCCCGATCAATGACTCTGCCTGGCATAGCTTGATCATGACCAGCAGTTGGGCAAATCCCACACAAGAGACACTCACGTTTGCCCTCGACGAGAACATGGGTCCCCAATACACATTCACTGGTCGGTGGAATAATGCGAACGTGACGCTCGGCACTCCCGGCAGACTTTCATTCAGCGAAACAGCCGCTGCGGTAGGCGTGTCGCTCGACGATGTCGCGGTATTCTCCGGAGTACTCAGCGCAGTCGAAAGGACGCAGTACATCTACGGCTATGGCACGGTGTACCACGAAACATTCGATGACCTGAGCATCCAGCCAGGACGCATCAGTCTCGATGATTCGAATGTCCCCCAGGACAGTGTCTATACCAGCGCGGATGATACCCTGGCAACTGTTCCCGGATTGGTCGGTAATGGCGCGTTGCGCTTCGACGGCAATGACCGCGTCATCCATCGCGACATGCAGGGTGCGAGCTTCACACCGTACAACACCCCATGGAGTATGTCGCTCTGGTACAACACGACAACTGCTGGACAGACCGCGACCTTTGTCGATGCAACGGCAAATGGTTACCGCTACCGACTGGTGTTGAACGCAGGCGTACCGACGTTTACCATGGCAGGAATCACGCTTGCACCGTCGACACAACCGAGTGTTGGTACGCATCACATTGTCATAATATCGGATGGTGCGCAGGCACGTATGCTCATCGATGGGATCCAAGTAAGCGCGCAGGCCACCGATTGGGGTGGTATTGCGTACCCCAGTACGCTCACAGCGAATGTCGCGTTGTCTTCTGCGGGGGCGGTCGCAACGAAGAAAACATCTTCAGTAATTACGCCAACGACATCTGCGGCTGAAGTGAATGATGGGATTTTGTCGAACTTCGCTTCAACAACGACGACGATGTCATCACCCATGATGGAAGTCGATCTTGGCGCAGCAAAAACCTTTGACCGCATTGTTCTGCATAACGCAGTCTCGTTGGCTCTGCCACTGCGTAACTATAGTGTCTATGTGCTCAACGCAGCAATGCCGATACAGGCCACGCAGACGGAACTCAAGAATGCAGCGGTATGGAGCGGCGATTTTGCCGATCCTGTCCGTGGGAGATTCACTATCGAGGTACCTGCCCAGACCAGCGGTCGTTATGTACGTGTCGTTCAATCCGGCGTAGGAATCCTCGCCCTCAATGAGCTACAGGTACTGCAGACGCCGCAAATCGTGGTTGGTACAAACTTTGTGGGAACCATTGATGACCTCCGTATCTATCGACGACCACTGTCAACAAGTGATGTGCAACGTTTGCAGGCTATGCGTTGGCGCACCAGTACGCTCACCCCACGTATCGATGGCTACAGTTGGGAAGCACCACAGCTGAACAATGTCGAGTTCACTGCCGGTGTACAGAGCTTTACTGCGGACAACAACCAAAATACCCAAGCAGCGTATGGAGAACACATCCTGTGGACCGGTAACATCGATACGCTGTCACCACGTATGCAACAGACGTTGTCGAGCACGGGCGCATACACCGTTACCATCGAAGATCGAAATCTCAACCCTGCGCAGCTGATGACCCCCTGTGGTTCGCGTCTCAACCGGGTCACTGCTGGTTCAGCGTCGCTCTGGACGCGCACGCGTGAGAGTGTGATCGATGGCACTGTCCAGTCCCAGACCCGACTCACCGGCACCTGTACTATGAGTGATATCCCAGAAGTCATCCGACAGACTACCGCCACGGTATCGCCGACCCTCGCCCTCGATTATGGTACGGCGTACACGTATGTCGGCAACACCAACGCAGTCGATGTGTATGACATCAACAAAACTGCGTCACCAAAAGTCGGTACTGCTGTGTTGACCGGGTCTGTGAATGCACTCCATGTCAACGCCGCGAATACCAAGCTCTATGCGCTCAGCAAATCGGCTACCCAAGCCATTCTGACGATATTTGATATCAGCCGCGATCCACTCAAGCCAAGCAAACTAGGCGAATTGAGTATTCCACAAGATGCGGCACTGCAGTTCTTGGATTTTGCAATTACGACAAACGGCAGCGACGATACATTTGTGTTGATGTTGGACAGCGCCTCTCCACAACAAATAACGCTGGTGAGTGTGACCAATCCACGCATGCCCACCCAAATCGGGGCTTCAAGTTTGTCTGGCACGATAAGTTATGGAATCTCGGCCCAAAACGACATTGTTGCCCTTGCACAGGGCGCGTCGGGTGTTTCGATTATGCGCGTCGAATCCTCGGGTGCGCTCACCTACGAGCGTGTCTTCATTACCCCAGGGTATGCACACGGAATCAAACTCGACCGCAATCGGCTATTGATTTTGGACGACGACGAGCCTGTGACTGAGAGCGTTGCGCTCAGCTCGCCAAACACCCTCCGTGTCGTGCCGTTGATCGATCGTATTGATGGGCAAAGTGCTGTCCTCGTCGATACGCTTGCAGAGTCGATGAACTACATGCACACGACCCCAATCCACAACGACGCGTTCGCTGCGTACCGTGTCGTAGACATCACGACGACGCCGAATGGCGATGTCATGCTGTTGGGTGTCGACAGCGAAGTCCCTGCACTCGGCCGTTTGGCAATCTTGGATGTGACCGGCGCAACGCCGATCCTCAAATCAGATACGCGAGTGGACAGCGCAAACCTGAAGCGTGTCGTCACCAATCAGGCGGGTGTTGTTGTGCTGGCGCAAAATCCAACCGAGACCAAACTGACAGGCTACGCAGTCTCTGACCGCGCAATCAACGCGATGAATTGTGACCGACTGCAAAACTGCACAACGGTACAACCAGCGTCGTTTACCCAACGCGCATTAGGCACGACTCCGCCGACACAATCTTCGGTGCGTATTGTGAATCCGGTTACCAGCTACACGACCACACGACAAACTATCGTTGTTGCTGCCGAATCGGCTGTGGGTGACATTACCTCCGTCTCGCTGTGGGTCAATGGGGTGCAGAGCGGATCTGCAGTGGTCATCACCGATACACTCCGTGCGACCGAAGCCACGTTTGTTCGCGATATTCCTGCTGGCGCACATGTCCTCCAAGCGAGGTTTACTGCTGGTGCCCAAACGGTGGTCAGCAATCCACTCCCGATAACGGTCGATCTTGCTGCACCAGTGGTACGGTTGATAGACACGGTGATTGGCTCTGAGAGTGTCCTCAATGACTTCCTGGTCTTTACTATTGCTATTACCGATGAATCCCCGATAGAATCGGTCCAGCTCGTCAATACACTGAGCAAAGTGGATGTACCCTTCACACTCAAGACAACCGGAAGCGGTGTCACGGTGCGAGCGCTCTACAACCGACATCCATCCGATGGCACCGCGTTGCCCATCCGCGCCGTTGTTTCGGATCGTGCAGGTCGAACGACCATTGCCCCGCTCTCCGTACTCTTTGATCGCACGCCACCGGTAGCAGTCGGATTGACTGTCAACGCCAAAATCGCCACAAAACCGGTTGTGTTGGTACAAGGAGCGGTCATCTCGAATACCGCCGGTGCAGACATGCACGTCGCGTGGAGCTCCATAACGGACGCATCCGAAGTACGCGTCAATCAACTCGAATACACAGTAAAAACCAGTGCTGGTACCACGGCATACACTGCCACCAACGCCATTGGGATGCCGCCGATCGCCGGAGCACGGGTGACATTGCCACTGCTGGAGGCAAGCCGGATTGATGGCAATATGCGGCTGACCGACAAAATGGGGAATAGTGCGCTTACCCCTATCTCCACGGTCTTTGTCGATGCCCCGAATACTCCAGACTATACGATGATTGATCCGAGCGGACCGGTCTATCGTGGATTTTTGAACAATGGTTGTGCCGTATTGGGCAAAGACGAGCGTGTCTGGGCAAAGGGGCCACAGCAGTTTGCCATGACATGGGATGCCACGTCGCTCCGCTTAAACTGGCAAGGTGCAAATTGGGATATCGACGGTGACCTCTTTGTTTACCTCGACACCGTGGCTGGGGGAACAATCCAACCATACCGGCCTGCAGAGTATACGCACACAATTACTCATAGTGTCACCTTCGGGGAGTCGTTCATCACCCTTCCAGTCAATATGGCGGGCAGGCCCGCTGCGAGCACATCTGTTGCCGCGTATGTCAACTCCTTCCAACGTCGGTTGCTCGTAGCACAGCGCGGAGAACGTTCGGCAACGATCGAAGGAGCTGAGTATGTGGTGCATGTGCACGACAGCAAAAGCGTTTCGTTGCTCCGCTGGGACGGAACGGCGTGGGTTGATACCAACCGTAGCCTGAACTTCCGCTTCACCGTGGAAGGTGAAACGAAACACACAGACATCCTTTTGAATAAGGCCGATGTCGGCTACACCAATGGAACTCGTTTCGGCGCTGTTGCAGTTGCAACTGCCGAAGACGCACTCCTGCCATGGAGCACATTCCCTACCACCAATCCGATTCAGAGCGAACAAGGCAATCAGAAAATCCTCGTGACACCGCTGTTGAACGGTTACGCATGGCCCGCGTTGAATGCCGGAATCTGCCCCAAGACCGCAGCAGGGAATCCAGATGCAACTACCTTCAGTGCGACGCTGAGCAGCATACCAGCAGGTATCACAAAGCGTGCTATCGGTGATTCGTTTGCAAACTCTGATCCTGATGCAATCGGCGAAATCATCGCGCAGACGAGTGCGCTCTGTGCTGCCATCCCGAATGACGGGTGGTGTCAAACCGTCAACATGTTCCAAAACAGCACAGCCGCCGGGACGTCGTTGATCGATGGACTTTCCAATGAACTAACGCAACAACAAATCGCGAACGTGGGACCAAATTCAACGGTTGCCTACACCCTGAGATTGCAGAACAGCACGAGTGTTGCAACCAAACCATTGTTTGCCCTTGTGCAGACGTATGGCGGTATATGGTTGACGGATCCGAATTCTGCAGCAACGCAGCCGATACGCATAGTGAACGGTGGGGTCTACGACTTCCATAGTGTGGCCGAAAGTGGTAAACGTGACTACGTGGTGCTTGCCATTCAGTCTATACCCGCACGTACCACTCGGACGTTTGTCATCAACACGTTGATTGATCCGATCAAAGTACAACCGAGCAGCGTCGATCGCGAACTCACCAAGAATTTCGCCAAAATCGAAATTCGCCTCACCGATAGCGGATCGGCTACCGGCATAACGAACAGTCGCACCCTCGAATGGCTGAATGCAGCGGTGCGTATAGACAGTTCGGGACCTACCGAAGTGGTCCCAAATGTAGAACAGAGTACGCTGTCTCGCGGCAACGCAGTGACGACACTCAGTGGAAGAAGCACGGATGATTCTGCCTCACAAGTCCAAGTGCAGCATACATCGGTCGATGCACTCGACAGAGGTGAGATTGTACCAAAGACTACGCCCTACAATGGGATACTGCAAAATTGTGGCGCGGTCATCGCCGGTCAATGGACATGCCGGTTTGTTAGCAGTGCACCCAAAACATTGATAGCCTATCGTGTCCGGGGGGTTGATCGATACAACCAAATTGGCTCTTGGAGTACGTGGTTCTACGTGTATCCAAATTTCAGAGCGCCGAGCTTTGCGTTCGATACGGCAACACAAAATCTGTTGAGCTCGGGGATCTATGGCGCTGCGTCGAAGTTCTCGGGTACGCTGAGCGACCTTGACTCTGATGCAGCCATCAGCATATGTAACCAAACAATCCTTCTCTGTAGTTTGGTATCTCCTACAGGTGATGAAAATTCTACTTCTACGCGTACTACCGAAAACACCACGAACACCATCGTCGACGCGAAGCCGTGTAGCACACTCGACCTTACGGAGTACACCACCATTCCATTGGATACCGATGCAGGATTCATTATGCGTGTCAATACGTTGACCGTGGACGTGACTGCATCATCGAGCAGAGCCGATCAACTTAATCTGACCTTGCTTTCACCATCAGGAATTGTCGTGCCGCTCATGTCATCCGCACGTAGCCCTCTCAACAACCTGCGAGTGCGATTTTCAGATAATGCGTCCAGAAGCACATCGGAATTGCCCAGCAATACCCTGGTTACAGGTCCGCTCACGGTGACAAAACCAGATCGATTACTCAGTGCCGTGACCGGAGAACCCGTGGCAGGCGCGTGGACATTGCTGGCGTGTCAGCGCACTGCTGACGCTGTGCCAGCTGCTATTCAATCTGTCAAGCTCAACTTTACGAGCGTCTTACAAAACGGCATGTCGAACTCTCGTTGGCAATATGCCGCAGAAGGCGTGAGTGACGCAGACAACGAACGGCACG
>CANHPK010000037.1 GCA_947462525.1 Roseiflexaceae bacterium
CGCCGATACGACACCGTTGCGCCGTGCATCGGCGGACAACGACAAGACCGCATTCAACGCACCGCGCAATTTGAACGACCCCGTGTGCTGCAGGTACTCTTGCTTGACCCAAATATCTGCGTCGCAGTGCGCACTCAGCCAGGGAATACGGCGGGATGGAGTCACCGTCAGGTGCGGTGCGATGCGTACTGCAGCCAGATGACTCGCAGCGGCGATTGCATGGGGTGTGACGCTCATGATGCCCTCTTTCGTTCGATTGGTTCATTATACGGCGTGGCAGTTGCATCATGATGCGAAAACCATACCCGCCAGACTTTTCTCCTCCACACATAGTGCGCACCGACAACGCCCATACGCCAACCGGTGTCACAGGAAAATTCTCCAAAGGGTCACCCACTACTCAACACGCTCACCTATACTGTTGCCAACCAACGCGTGCTCTGCTACCATCTGCCCATGCAACACAAACACCTCCTCATCGCTCCTGACGATATCTCCCGTGCAGTTGAGCAGTACCGAACACCGTTCCATCTCTACGACGAGGCGGGTATCCGTGCGGCGGTCCGGCGCCTCAATGCGGCATTCGCATGGGCGCCGAATTTCCGCAACTATTTCGCCGTCAAAGCCACGCCGAATCCCGCCATCCTCGACATTGTCGTCAGCGAGGGGTGTGGGCTCGACTGTAGTTCGTTCACCGAGCTCATCATGGCTGCGCGGATGGATTTGCGTGGCGATGCCGTCATGTTTACCTCAAATAACACGCCCGTCGACGAGTATCGGTTTGCCCGCAAACTCGATGCATGCATCAACTTCGACGACATCGGCCATCTCGACTGGTTATTGGACCAGGATGTGGCCTTACCAGAGTTGATTTCGTTCCGCTACAACCCCGGTGCCGATCGCGAAGGCAATACCATTATTGGTCGCCCGGCAGAAGCCAAGTTCGGAGCCACCCGGGCGCAACTGCATCAGGGCTATGCCGCCGCCAAAGCGCGCGGAACAACACGCTTTGGGTTGCATACCATGGTTGCCTCCAACGAACGCAATGCGGATTATTTTGTGACCACCGCCGACATGTTGTTTGGTCTTGCGGGCGAGCTCCATGATGCCCTGGGTATTGAGTTCGAATACATCAATCTCGGCGGTGGCATCGGGATCCCGTATCGACCTGAGGACGAGGCCGTCGACATCGAGCGCATCGGCGCAGGAGTGCAACGTGCATACACCGAGCATCTGATTGCCCGCGGGATGCGTCCGCCTCGGGTAGTGCTCGAATGCGGGCGGGTCCTTACGGGGCCTGCGGGCATGCTGGTGACCACTGTTCGTCACGCCAAAAGCACCTACCGCAACTATGTCGGTGTCGACGCGTCGATGGCGGATTTGATGCGCCCCGGGATGTACGGCGCCTACCACCACATCACCGTGCTCGGTGCTACTCCGCAGCCGGACGATGCACGCTATGACGTGGTGGGCTCGCTCTGCGAAAACAACGACAAATTCGCCATTGACCGTCCACTCCCCGCGGTTGCAAGCGGTGACATTATGGTCATCCATGATACGGGTGCACACGGCCGTGCCATGGGCTTCAACTACAATGGCAAATTGCGTTGCGGAGAGGTACTGTTACGGAGCGATGGCCGATTGCAGCTGATCCGTCGAGCCGAGTCCATCGACGACCTCTTTGCGACCTTGGTCGAGCCAGAGGCGTGATTCGCACAGAACATCGCCCGCTGCTTCCATGCAGCGGGCGGTTTTTGCTGAGTTGAACAGTTATTGTTGCATCCAGGCGATGATTGCGTCGTTGAACGCTTTGGGTTGTTCGATGTTGCTCAGGTGCCCACAGTCTTGCAGTATCACAGTTTGGCAGTTGGGCAGTTCTTTGGCCAGCGCAATGCTTTCGTGGACGGGCATGATGGGGTCATCGGTCGCCCCTACAACCAATGTGGGTATGGTCATTTGGGGCAGCAGACTGCGCGCGTCGGGTCGGTCGCGGATCATTTCGAGCGCGTTGGCGAGTGTTTCGGCAGGTGCTTCGGTGGCCAGGGTGTGGACATAGCGGCGGATGCCTGGGCCGACATGGGTCGACAACAACCGCGGTAGCATCATCTCTGCAATTGCCTCGACGCCGTCGCTCCGGGCTATTGCTGCATTGCGGGTACGGGCCGCGCGTGTGGCGTCGTCATCGGCACTCGCCCGTGCATTGCAGAGTGCGATGCGGTTGAAGCGTTGTGGAGCCAATCGGTACATTGCCAGGGCAACGTATGTGCCCATCGAGCAGCCGGCGAGTGCGACGTCGTCGAGGTCGAGTTGGTCGAGGATGTCGATGATGCCGTGCGCGACCTGTTCGATTGCCGGCACGACCGAATCAAGCGGCTCCCAATGCGATCGGCCAAACCCAGCGTAATCTACCGCGATGATTTGATAGCGGTGACCGAGGACGGCTATTTGTGGCTCCCACATCCGATGATGGAGCGGGAACGCGTGGAGCAATACAAGCGGGGCGCCTTCGCCGTAGAGGTGATATGCAGCGGCCATTCGTCCTCCTCATGCTGTCGCCTTCAGCGTACCATAGCCTGAGGGTCTCTTAGCTGCACTCGCGGTATACTCAGTTTGTGCCCGGTTGACGGTGTTTCGCTGATTATGGAACAAAATCGCCGCCGCGGTCGTCTCTCCTCTATACATGGAGGTTTGCATGTCACAACAACGCATTTTGGTCGTCGAAGACGAAGCCGAGATTGCTGGGTATTTGCGCAGAGGATTGAGCTTCGAAGGCTATGCGGTCGAAACCGCAGCAGACGGACAAGCAGCGCTGATTGCAGCGCGCGAACGACCACCCGATGTCATTGTCCTGGATGTCATGCTCCCCAAAATAGATGGCTTCGAAGTCGCCAAGCGCATCCGCACTGCATCGGATGTGCCGATTATCATGTTGACGGCACGCGATGCGGTACCGGATCGGGTGCAAGGACTCGAAGTCGGCGCAGACGATTACCTCGTCAAGCCGTTTGCCTTCGAAGAACTCTTGGCCCGTGTGAAGGCACAACTCCGCCGCGTCCATGGCCGCAATACGGGGAATGTGTTGCGCTACGGGTCACTCCAAATGGATGTGTCGGCGCACGAAACGACCATCGGCAGCCGTCGGGTCGAATTAACTGCCAAAGAGTACGAGTTACTCGAGTTGTTTATCCGACATCCACAGCAAGTACTCACCCGCGACATCATCTATGATCGGGTGTGGGGATATGACTTTGGTGGCGAAAGCAACATCATCGAAGTCTATGTGCGCTATCTGCGTCAAAAACTCGAAGCAAATGGCGAAGCACGGCTGATTCATACCGTCCGTGGTGTAGGCTACATCTTGCGCGAAGACCAGGATCACGAGCCGTCCTGAGGCCGACGCTACTGTTCTTTTGTGCGGCGCTGCAGCAATGCAGCGCTTTTTCTTTGCACCCACAAGGGTGGTACGCCATAAAACGCCCGCTCTGCGTCCGATATGTCGGGCTCGATGGGGTCAACGGTCCAGACGTTGTGATGCCGCAGAAACTGCGTCCCAAAACGCTGTGGCAACCCTTTGGCAATCAGCCAGCGGTCCCAACAGGCAGCGACAATAGACCATGCACGGCCTTCACCGCGGTGTGCTGCGGTCCGTGCAAAATACAAGGCTGTGGCGAATTCGTCCACAGAGAGCCCGTGCATCAATACGACTGCTGCATAGTAGAAGTCCGCGGCGGATTGCAACCCACCGGCCACTGCAATATCGCACACCCTGCCGCAACGAATCTGGCGACGTTCCACTTCGTCGTCGCCGAGTTGCTCATCACCGAGGCGTTCGAGTTCTGCCGAGTACGAATCGTCCATGCGCCCTACTTTGTGTACATTGGCTGAAGTATACCCAAAACGTGGGACGTGTGGGGCTATGATTCGCCCAAGCGTTGCAGCCCAGCCCGAATACTCGACGACGAAATGTCACGGCGGAATCGCTCTTCATCGAACAACACAAATAATGATCTACAGGATTCGGGGATGTCTGCAAGACGGAGCTGCCGAAATGTTCCTGTCGCGTCCGTACGACCGACAACAAGAAACCGACACCCATGCTGGGCAATGTCGCGGAGCGCTGCGTCTACCCCGCCTGCGCCGTAGTATTTTGGGTCGAGCAAGCGCACTGCGGTGTCGTAGCCGAGCACAAATGTCGAATCTGGGAAGAGCGCTGCTTTGTCGATAAAGCGGGGCGCACGAGTGAGTACGAGTCGTGGTTCACCGACGAATTGTTGACTCCGTTGCAGGATGGTCGTGTACGGCAGCGCGGGCTTGTCTGCGTTTACCACACTCAATTCGTAGTACCCCGGTTGTCCGGTGGATGCAAGCGCCGCCGCAAGTAATGTGCGATGCCCCTCGTGTACCGGGTTATACGAGCCAGACAGGAGTGTCACACCGCGTAATGCCACCGGTTCATAGGTCAGATCACCGGCGTACTGCACACACGGGTATGTGCCTGTCAAAAACGCCGTCAGGATATCGGTGTGTGCATCCGACTCGACATGTAGCTGTTCTTCGGGTTGCAGCATAAGCGCTGGCTCGTTGGGGATACCACGGGCATAAGCAAGTGCGCGCAAAATGAGTGCACTTACGAGCTCTTCTTCTGCGATGCGGTCACGCAACCCCTTCGTCAGGGTAACGCCGTAGGTCGTCACACCGTGTTGGTTTGCAAGTGCAATCCAACAGCCGTGGTTGCCCCGTTTGGTGCGGTCGGTCGCGATGGTCGCAGTGCAGCCGACGCCATTGTGTGCTGGCCCCGGGCGGAGGTCGCAGGCGCGGCGATAGGCAGCCCAAGCCATGGCGACAGCGGTATCGCGGCTGACGAACTGTTCTGGCAGGCGGCCAAGCAGTGTGTGCATCGACTCGGGCGCGTAGCGATCTGTCGCCTCAAGGATGGTGCGTGACGAGCCTGCCACCGTATGGAGCTGCCACAGCGCGGCACTTCCGGCACCGGCGTATTCAATCACTGTGGGGATAGAAGTCTCGTGGATGCGGCTAATTAAGTCAGTATGCATGATGTCCAACGTGGTTGTGAGATGTTGCGGGCAGTATAGCAGTTTGCAATCGACTGATGACATCCGCTTAACAAAAAATTAACTCAATGCCTGCCCCGTGATAACAGTGGCTAGGTACCATACGAGTGTCCGAATCTCCTGTACGTGTGTTATTCATGTCAGAGCGAAAGGGTACCAGATGTCTATCGTGACGCGCAAACTCCGAGCAACGATGCTTAGCCTGGCAATTGCCAGCGCACTCCTGTTGTCCGCCTGTTCGAGTGCTCCTGCAGCAGTCGAGCCTACCGTTGTACCAGAAGTCGCAGTCGAAGCCACTGCCGCTCCGGAAGCAACCGCTATCCCCGAACCCACTGCAGTACCCGAAGCAACTGCAACGACCGAGCCAACCAAAGCTCCTGAAGCAACGGCTACCACCGCTGCAGAAGCAACGGCAACGGTAGAAGCAACGGCAACGATGGCTGCTACGGCAACGTTGGCTGCAACACAGGCTGCTACGGCAACCAAGGCTGCCATGACGGCACCGACTGCCACCACCGCACCTGTCGTCGCCTCCACCGAGTGGGAGCCCCGTCAATTGACCGCCAAGCTGTCCGGCTCGGGCGCCAGCTTCCCCAACCCGCTGTATCAAGTGTGGATTTCGGTCTACACCAAGAACGTTGTCCCTAGTGTACAATTGAGCTATTCGAGCGTCGGCTCGGGTCAAGGTCAGAAGGACTTCATCGCATACCTGACCGATTTCGGTGGCACTGACTCCGCAATCAAATCAGGCGATGTCGAATCCAAGGCCCCAGACGCGATCCACTTGCCAATGGTTATGGGTGGTGTTATGCCGATGGTCAACATCGCCGGCATCAAAACCCCGCTGAAGTTCACCCCTGAAACATTGGCTGGTATCTATCTCGGCGCTATCACCAACTGGAACGACCCACGCTTGGCCAAGGACAACGAAGGTGTTGCATTGCCTGACCTGGCAATCACCCCAGTCTACCGCTCAGACAGCTCGGGCACCACGTCGATCTGGACCGACTATCTCAGCAAAGTCAGCACCGATTGGAAGTCCAAGGTTGGCGCAGGTAGCGCAGTGAGCTTCCCAGCTGGTATTGGCGCATCGGGCAACGCAGGTGTCTCGGCAACGGTTCTCAACACGAACGGTGCAGTAGGCTATGTCGAAGTCGGCTACGCGTTGGCTGCTGGCTTCCCACTTCCGTTCGTCAAGAACGCCTCGGGCAACTTCGTAAAGCCTGAAACCAACAACGTCAGCGCCGCTGCAAACGGGATGAACATCTCGAGCAACCCACAAAAGCTTGCTACGTCCATCACCAACAGCGCTACTCCTGATGCATACCCAATCGCCGCGTTCACCTACATCTTGGTTCGTCAGAAGACCTACACCGATCTGAACAAGGCACAGGCCCTCGCAGACTTCATCTACTGGGGTTTGACCACCGGGCAAGGCGCAACGGTACGCTTGGGGTACGCACCACTTCCCGAAGCAATGCGCACCGCGTCCATGAAGGCCCTGAAGACCGTCACGGTCAACGGTGCACCAGTCATCGACGCTCCAATCAAATAACGTACGGATGACCGATGGCCGTGCGGATTTCGATTCGCACGGCCCATTATGATGTTGAGGGGCAGATGGCACAGCAATCGACACCTCCGCAATGGAGTACAGGTAAATCGCCGTTGCGACACGGCGATGTTCCGTTTCGTGCAGGGACCGTTGCGCTTGCGAGTGCAGTTGTTCTGTTGGTGTTTGCCGTTGCATGGATGTTGTACACATCGTCGCAAGAGGCACGCACGGCATTTGGGTGGGATTTGTTGTTTGGCAGCACGTGGAACCCCGTCGAGACCGAACTCAATCCGGTGAGCTTCGGCGGTTGGCCAGCAGTGCGTGGCACACTCTTGTCTGCTCTGATTGCACTGATTATTGCTGCCCCGTTGGCAGTTGCAATCGGGATCTATCTTGCTGAACTATGTCCCCCGGTGTTGCGGACTCCACTTTCGTTTCTGGTTGAACTGCTTGCAGCAGTCCCATCCGTCATCTATGGCGTGTGGGGCGTATTTGTGTTTGTTCCGTTCTTTAGCTCCGCAGTAGCTGAACCACTGAGTGCTACTGTCGGCGCGATTGTCCCTTGGTTTGCTGGTCCCATTGCGACCGGCCGTGGTTTGATTGTGACCGGGATTATTTTGGCATTGATGATTCTGCCGACGATTGCATCGCTGACCCGTGATGTGCTCCGTCTGGTTCCAAATACCCAACGTGAGGCGATGCTTGCCATCGGTGCCACACGATGGGAAACCATCTGGCTTGCGGTGATTCCTTATTCACGCGCCGGGATTATCGGCGCCATTATGCTCGGCCTCGGTCGTGCCTTGGGTGAGACCATGGCTGCGACGATGTTGGTGGGCAATACCCAGCGAATTTCGGAATCCTTGTTTGCTCCAGCCACCACTGCTGCTTCTTTGGTTGCCAACGAGCTCACGAACTCGGTGAGTTCGTTGCACGAAAGTGCGTTGATTTCGGTGGCCTTTGCACTGTTTGGTATTACGCTGTTCCTGAACTTCGGTGCACGATTACTCATCTGGTTTGTCGAACGCAACACACGGGGAGGGCGATCCTGATGCGTACCTTCAATTATCGTCGCCGTAAACTGGTAGATCAGCTGATGCGCGGGTTGTCTGCATTGGCTACTGGTTGTGCTGTCATCCCATTGATTGCGATTATCGGATATGTGCTGACCATCGGTTCGGGCGCAATGAGTTGGTCATTTTTCACCGATGTCTATCAGCCACCGAGCAACGCACCCGAGCCAACTGCTGATGCGCCAGAAGTCGCGTATGACCCAAATGATCCATTTGCCAACTTGACGGTTGAACCAGTCGGCGATCCGACGGGTTCGACCGAAGATGTAACGAACGTCTACAACGCTGCTCCACGCGGTGGCGTGTTACATGGTATTTTGGGGACGCTGACGATTGCTGGTATCGGTTTGCTGTTTGCGTTACCGATAGGCATTTTTGCTGGGATTTACTTGAGTGAGTTCCGCAACGAACGATTCGCCACGATTGTGCGATTCTGCTGCGACGTACTCAGCGGATCTCCCTCGATTGTCGCTGGTGTAACCATTTACGTATTGGTCGTTCTGCAGACACAGCAGTTCTCTGCTGTGGCAGGCAGTATGGCACTGGCTATCCTGATGATCCCGATTGTTACCCGTACCACTGAAGAAATGCTCAAACTGGTGCCCGAAACCATGCGTGAAGCAGCCCGTGGCTTGGGTGCCCCGACGTGGTATTCAACGTTCACGGTTGTCCTGCCTGCGGCGTTGCCAGGGATCGTCACCGGTGTCATGCTCGCCTTTGCACGCGGAGCAGGTGAAACAGCACCGCTCATTTTGACCGTTCTGGGCAGCAACATTATCAGTACCGACATTTTCAAGCCAATGGCCGCGTTGCCCTTGCTGACGTACCGGTATACCGAATCACCGTATCCCGGCGAAAACACCCAAGCATGGGGAGCTGCGTTTGTGTTGATGATGCTCGTTCTGTTGATGAATATCCTGGTTCGTGTCGCTACTCGGAAATCAGGAGGGAATTCACGATGAGTGCAGTCGTCTTGCAAGAACTCACCCCCTTCTATGGTGCCCGACAAGCGGTGAAGCCCGTCAACATGACGTTGGCGAGCAATCAGATAACGGCGATTATTGGACCGTCTGGGTGCGGCAAATCGACCGTGTTGCGTTGCCTCAACCGCATGCACGAAACCATCCCCGGTGCGTATGCGACGGGTACGGTGATGCTCGGGGCGCAAAACATCTATGCTCCAGATATCGATCCGACGATGATACGCATCAAAGTCGGTATGGTCTTTCAACAGCCCGTTGCGTTGCGGACGCGGAACGTGTACGAAAATGTCGCTGTTGGGTTGAGGCTCCAAGGTTTGTCGAATCGGGCTGAACTCGACGCTGCAGTCGAACGCGCATTGCGTTCTGCGGTGTTGTGGGATGAAGTCAAGGATGTACTGGATAAGCCCGGCACAGCGCTGTCGGGCGGCCAGCAGCAACGCTTGTCGATTGCTCGCGCACTCGCCATCGAGCCTGAAGTCCTTTTGCTCGATGAACCTGCGTCTGCACTCGACCCCATTGCTACCGCGAGCATCGAAGAACTCTTGATGACCCTTAAGTCACGATTGACCATTGTGATTGTGACCCACAGCATGCAACAGGCAGCACGTATTTCGGACGAGACTGCCGTCTTCATGGTGGATGTCGGGGCTGGCCAATCGATTGGTGAACTCGTCGAAAAGGGTGACACCACGCAGGTATTTACACAGCCCAATGACCCACGTACCGAATCGTACATCAGCGGCCGCGTCGGATAAGGAAGATACAATGGAACGTGCCATGA
>CANHPK010000038.1 GCA_947462525.1 Roseiflexaceae bacterium
TCACGCACACCGACGGGCATGCGTTCCTTGAGGCGCGAGTAGTATTCGATGGCGCCGGTGGCATACAGCTCGTTGACTTTTTCGGCCATGCCTTTGGTGAGACCGTCGATACGCTGCAGTTGTTGGCGTTCGTAGAGGTCTACCAGCGGCACCGTGACGGCCCGCAAGGCAGCCCCGGCTTTGCGGTAGGCGATAATGCGAAAGCGGTCTTCGCCTAGAATTTCCATCAAATCGGCGATGGTATCAAAGAGTTCCGACACCTCGGCGTTGGTGAAGACGTCGTCCGTCATGCATACTCACAGTGCTGGAGAAGGTTCTCCCGAGAGTGTAGCAGTTTTGGGCAGGGTGGGTACTGCACGGGCGGCATCACCGCAATCCGAACTCTTCGGAATCGATCTGGTGCGCGGCATACCCGCGCGCCAGCAACGCTGCACGCATCTGGCGCATCAAGGGGATCGGGGCGCACATCAGCACCTGTTGGGTCTGTGTGCACAAGGGACCAGCATACGCCTCGATGTCGGCCAGCGACAACGGCCCTTCGTGGAGATGCACGCTGATGCCGGTTCGCTCTGTTGCGCGCTGGGTGAGTTCAGCGATGTATCGTGCGTCTGCGCGCGTCCGCACTGCCCATACCAGGGTTATCTCGGTATCGTGCGATGCCTGTTGCAACAGACTCAAAAACGGGGTAATCCCGATCCCACCTGCGATCCAGAGTTGCCGTTGTGTGGCCGGCATCCGGCGCCCAAACATCCCATAGGGGCCATACAGAGTGACCGCATCGCCTGGTGCGAGCTGGTCGAGTAGCCGGGTGTAGTCGCCGAGCATTTTGATCGACAGACGGACATCGCGTGGACTCTCGATGGCAGATAACGAAAACGGATGGAGTTCTGCCGGTATGGCTGCCTGGGATTTGGTGACCGCAAAAAAAACGAATTGGCCGGCGACTGCCGCGAGCGGCGTATCGAGCGCGATGCGGAGCTCGGTGATGCCGTGCTGTGTGGTCCGCTCCGCAATTTGTCCGCGGGCATGTGCTGCATAGCGCCGATACAGCGCAATGCTATAGAGCCAGGCGACTCCACCAATACCGGTCAACAGCGCAATATACCAATCGGCTTGCGCCACCAGTGCATGCGCGCCACCCAACAGATAGGGCACGCCTAACCACGCGTGCGACGTCAACCAGAGCTGGTAGGGCATGCTGCCCCAGAGGGTGATAACGACCAGTGCAACCAACCCGAACAGGCCCAGCATGCCGAGTGTGTACGAGATATCTAATCCGGGCACGAGATATGCCACCAGGGTGTCGGTATCTGCCAGTGCTTGGGCAATCAACACCATCAGATGCAGGACCAGCATGATGAATGTCGATTTGCCGACAAACGCATGCATGCGATAGACCACATCGAGACCACCGAAGAGGCGTTCGACCCACAGCCAACGCGTGGCCAACACACAGTTGACACAAAAAAACAGCATCCCCCAGAAACCGAGAGACGTGCCGAGTTCGTAGAGTGGATCAATATTAGACGGACTGATAAACCATGTTTTTCGCTGCCAGCGGATGATCACTGCCTGGACGAGGGTATCGATTGAGAGCCCGCTTATGAGCAAAAGCGCTCCATAGATGCTCCGTACACCCCACGACGTGTATCGAACACGGTCAACAATCGAGATCCCAGGTTGCATAGCACCTCCGTGGCGTGGCGTAGTGACTCACATTTACTGTATCAAAAGACCACACACCAAAACCGCCTCGTTGCGTTGGTATTGCATGAGGAAGCGTGATGCAGCGGGAGCACATGTACCCATCAGCGCAACGGGTGACTTGGGGGTATGGGATTAAAAGAGGCGTTTTTGCTCACTGGCCGTTTTGGGGTCGCGCAGGTGGGCAGGGATACCCAGCCCGAGGTGTTCGTAGGCGCGGGGTGTCACGATACGGCCGCGCGGGGTGCGTTGGAGCATGCCCAACTGGAGGAGAAACGGCTCGTAGACGTCTTCGACGGCGTCTATTTCTTCGGACAACGAGGCAGCCAGCGTCGACAAGCCAACCGGTCCGCCGTTGAAGAGGTCGATGATGGCACGCAGGAGGCGCCGATCGTTTTCGTCGAGGCCCAGGTGGTCGACCTCGAGGGTCGTCAGTGCGATGTTCGCCACATCTTGGGTGATAACGCCGTCGGCGACCACTTGGGCGTAATCGCGCACGCGGCGCAGCAGACGATTGACGATACGCGGTGTCCCACGGCCGCGGGTGGCTATTTCACGCGCGCCTTCGGGAGTCAACTGGACGCCCAGGATTTTGCCGGCACGCAAGACGATGTCGTTGAGGGCGGCCACCGAATAAAACTCCATGCGCTGGACGACACCAAACCGATCACGGAGCGGCGACGTGAGCAACGCCAGGCGGGTGGTCGCGCCGATCATGGTGAAGCGTGGCAAATTGAGGCGCAAATTACGGGCGCCGGGGCCTTTGCCGACGACGATGTCGAGGGCGAAGTCCTCCATCGCGGGGTAGAGCACTTCTTCGATTGCCCGATTGAGCCGGTGGATTTCGTCGATGAACAGAATATCGCCGGTCTGCATATTGGTCAGAATAGCGGCCAGATCGCCTTGGCGTTCGATGGCTGGGCCAGAGGTGATTTTGATTTGGACACCCATCTCGTTGGCGAGAATCATGGCCAAGCTGGTTTTGCCCAATCCGGGTGGCCCATACAGCAATGTATGATCGAGCGTCTCGCCGCGTGCTTTGGCTGCGTTGATGCTGATGGACAGTTGTTCGACGACCTTTTCTTGGCCGATAAACTCAGAAAGCTTGCGCGGCCGCAGGCTTTTTTCGTCGTATTGTTCGTCGTCTGACGCCTGGGGATTGACCATCCGCGGTGGCTCTGACATACCGACTCCTCATAGGGGCGTAGCGGTATTATAGAACACCTCCGCTGTCGGTGCGCACAGATGTGCTACCCGGGCAACCAGAGCCCTACCAGGATGATACCCGCCATGCGGACACACCGGCCCGCACAGACCGCACTGGCGAACCGCCAAAACGGCACTTGGAATGCGCCTGCAGCCATCCCAGCGACATCAAACAGCGGATTCGGTGGCGCTGACAGCGCGAACAGGGTCACAAACGAACGCACCGGGTGCGTCATCTGCTCGGCAACCCAGCGTGCCATGCGTGTATCGGCAACAGCACGACTGCCGGCGCGACCGACGAGGTAGCCACTCGTTTCGCCCACCACCGACCCGAGCCCGGCTGCCAGCGCAATCAGCACGAGATCCCGGGGGTGGGTGCTCTGCTGGGCGAGGTGGATGACGATGGGGATGTAGGGAACAGGTACGACAATGGTGGCGGTTGCGATGGCTGTTAATGCAAAGACCCCGGCGATTGCATAATCGCCGAGACCTCTGTAATCAAAGGGGAGCAGATAAAAGCCAACATTGACGGCAATCATGAGCATTGCCATCACTGCGATGGCCCATGGTCGAGTGGGCACGACTAGACTGCTTTGCGTTGTATTTTGCGCAGACGCATGAGCCAGCGGGCAGACCCAACGGTACCAACCAACCCAGCCGTCACACCCAACAAGGGGAGCATGCTCGGTTCGGGTTGCTGTGCAACGAGGGGGACCGATGCGTCGGCTACCCGTGCAGTGTCAGGTGCTGCAGCGTCAGCAGGTGCTGCTTCGGCGGGTGCATCTGCCAGCATGGGAGCCGCAACCGACCCCTTAAGGTGTAGCTGATCGGGTGCGCTGACTTGGTCGTACCCCCTACCAAAGAGGAGAGCCACACAGAGGCAGGCTGCTACGCCCAGGGCCGGCAAAAATTGCCCACCCGGCGGACTAATCAGCCACCAGCGCCAGCCGCGCGCCTGTTGCATGGTCTGCGCATCGAGTCGCAACGAACGTGCCGGCCGGGCGGCGGGCATATCGTGCAGGAGCTCACGCATCATCGCAAGCTCGCTGAATGCATCGGCGAGCATTGGTTCGGTTCCAAAGCGTGCCCGCAAGGCTGCGCTCTGATCTGCTGGCAATTCGTTGTCTGCCATGGCCTGCAGCAGGCTCATATCGCTATGCGAAATAGTGCTCATGTCTACCACATCTGTCTCTAGGTCTCTTCGTCAGCAATAAGACGCCTGACGGTGGGAAAGAGTTCCGCCGCCACAAAAATCTCACGGAGACGTGCCCGTGCGCGGTTCAGGCGCGACTTGACCGTCCCGATGTTGGCACCGGTGACGACTGCTATCTCGTCATACGACATGCCTTCTATATCGCTCAAAATGACCACCGTACGCTGGTCGAGGGGTATTTGTAGCAGTGCCACAGAAATGGTCCGATGCAACTCCGCGCGCATCAGATGCTCCTCGGGATTGGGCGTCGTGTCAGCAATTTGTAATGCCGGTGACTCGTCTTCGTCACGTGGGTTCGTGTCGAGTGACACACTGGGGTGCCGTTTATTCGAGCGCAACACATCCCGGCATGCATTCGCTACGATGCGCATCAACCAGGGACGGAACTCGCCACGCAACGACGGCAGATGACGATAGGCCGAAATAAACGCATCCTGGGCGACATCTGCTGCCGCATCTGCATCGCCGAGCATACGAAAGCACAAGCCGTAGGCGCGGTTTTGGTAGCGCTCGACGAGTTGATTAAAGCTGTCGTTATCACCCGCGAGTGCGGCAGATACGAGTATTTGGTCTTCGCTCGGTGCTGTCACGCCACTAACCCTTTACCACGGTTTGAAGTACTCATGATGTGCGACGTGTTCGACAAAAGTGTGTGTCTCGGGATCATACAGATGGCGACGAATAGACATCCGCTCACCCGTAATCTCAATCGTATTGTACGCGAATTGGTGTTTTTCGCGGCCTTTGCCACGGCGTGAAGTGGTTGTGCCCGATTGACAAATGATACTGCCGTGACGCAATGTCGGCACCAGATCGCGCGTGTGACCGACATACGACAAGTGGACGTGCCCCGACAACACCGCGTCGATTTTGGCATCTTCGAAGAGGCGCGCAATCATCATCGGCTGACGTACCCCGTTGCGGCGACCGAGTCCTGGCGGCGTCAGCAAATGATGGTGCATGACCACGATGCGGCGATTGTCTGGTGGGCACGAATCTGCACTTGCCAAAAGCTGCGCACGCTCGGCTTTGGTAAGATTGCCGCCGTCGATGGTCCAACCGTGCGAACTATTGGCGCCTATCAGACTGACTCCATCGAGGTGCAACACCGGAGCCACGTCGTGATGTATATGCTGGTGATAAAAGACGTTGGGATGAAAAAAACGATGCCAGAGGTGAAACAATGGCACGTCATGATTGCCTGGGACCGTGAACTGCGGCTGCGGCGCGCGCTTGAGCCAATCGGTGATGGTTGCCCATTGCGCAGGTATATCCGCCCGTTGCACAAAATCACCCGATACAACAAACACATCCGGGGCATATGCATGCGCTTCAACCAGTACGCGCTCGGCAACCACGGGGTCAAACGGCGGGCCAGCATGCACATCGGAACAGTGGAACAAACGGATGGTCATGCCTGATCCTTGGGTTTCGGAGCTCGTGCTTTGTCCCAGGCCAGGCGAACGAACACATATGCGACGTAGACGCCGCCGATAGCCAAGATCCCAAGAAATAGAACGCGCACTAGTTCGACTACGTGTCCCATACACCCTCATTCTGACTCATGCGTAAATTGTAGCATACCAACGGAGAATCGTACGTTTGTATGGGATACTATAGACACTGTTTATGCATTACACGGCGCTGTACCTCGTCGCACGGCGGCGCCACCAACAACCGTTCCGGAGGGCATTCATGCGCCGTATCGCCTACTGCAGTCCCATCAATCCGGTGCACTCGGGGATTTCGGACTACTCCGAAGAACTCCTGCCGTATATGGCGCAATATGTCGACATCACACTCTACATCGACGACGGCGTCGTGCCTGCCAATCCGTTCCTTGCGACACATCTGACTATTCGACCACTGTCAGCGCTGGCACACGACCACGAACAGCACCCATACGACGCCGTTTTGTACCACATGGGCAACAGCCCCGCACACTTTGGTATCTACGACGCAGCGCAACGAACACCGGGGGTGGTGGTCCTGCATGATTTGGTATTGCACCACTTTATGTTGCAGTATCATGCCGTCCATCGCCACGACATCGATGGCTACCGTGCATTGGCTGCCAAATATTATGGTGAAAACGGCACACACATCGCAGACCGCATGCTCCAGGGCATCTTCGACGACGCGGTCTTCGACATGCCCCTCTGTCAACCGGTGCTCAACAGCGCGCAGTTGCTCATCAGCCATAGCCAATATGTCGTTGATCACAGTGCGCGCATCGCACCCGCGACAGCCGCGGCCGTCGTGCCCATGGGGGTGCCCGTCTTACCACAGACCGATGCGACGGCGCTCCGCGCGCAGTTCGACTTCGGCCCAGATCCATTTGTGATTGCGTCGTTCGGCCACGTCAATCCCTACAAACGGGTCGAGCAGGTCCTGCGGGTGGTGCGTAACCTGCGCCGCGCCGGGGTCAACGCACACTACATCATCGTGGGGAGCGTCTCACCCAACTTCGCCCTAGCAGCATTGGTGCGCCGCACCGGTACGGCGGAGTGCGTGCATGTGACCGGGTATGTATCGGCCCAGGACTTCGGGGCATATGTCGCAGCTGCAGATTTGTGCATCAACCTGCGCCACCCCACTGCAGGCGAAACATCGGCGAGTTTGTTGCGACTCTTGGCAGCGGGCAAACCAACGGCAATCAGCGCGAGTGGTTCGTTCCTCGAAATCCCCACAGACTGCGCCATGCACATCCCCTTGGACAACAGCGAAACCGATATGCTGACTGCGTGTGCATTTCTCGTCCACCAACACCCAGCCTTTGCCAAAACCATCGGGGCGCAGGCACGTGCCCTGGTCGAACGCACACACACGCTGAGTCACTCGGCCGCACGGTACATGCAGGTGTTGGCACGCCACTACGGTTGGGAAGAACAAACCATCCAGCGCCCGGTGCTCTGGGATGTCGTTCCCGTATCAGCAGAAAACGGCATCAGCCGCCTACCACAACCAGTGCTTGTGCCCACCAGCACACCGAGTGCCTTTGCGGCGGCTGCTGCCGCCCACGCAAAAACGACCCCGTGGGCGGAGTCGTCTCTGCGCAATACCATTGCAACACTATTCAGAAAAAACAGCTAATGCAGCTGTTACGAGGCGCGCCGATCAGCACGTTGAATCGGATCAACGATTTCTTCACCGCTGTTGGTGGGCAACGGTGGCATGCCCTGTTGGCATTGGGCGGGTAACGGCTGTGGTGGTTTGATGCCGAAGTAGGCCTGCATAATCTGGGTCGCAGCAGGCACCGCGATGGTCGACGAACCGTCGTTCATGTCGCCACTCCCTTCGCTGAGGAAGATGACTTCGATTTCGGGTTTGTCATACGGGGCAAATCCGAGGAACCACGAGTGGCTTTGGCGCACCACCACCGTACCGACGCCGTTGGGGTTTTTGGCGGTTATTTCGGGGCCAAATTCTGCGGTACCCGTTTTGCCAGCAATCTGGATGCCAGAACATTCATCACGGGCGGCGATATTGGCACCTTCGACCACCGAACGCCGCATCCCCTGGCGCGACACTTCGTAGTGTGCCGGGTCAAAGTCTAGCGTGCGCACCACTTCGGGTTGGACTTCTTGGATGACTTTGCCATCGGGGCCGATAACAGCACGCACGATTTGTGGTCGATAGATTGTGCCCGAATTTGCAATAGCGGCGCCGGCCACGGCCAACTGCAACGGCGTCGTTTCGAGATTTCCTTGGCCGATGGCGGCATTGTACGTATCACCAGTGGTCCAGGCAGCACGCAAGACCTGCTGCTTCCAACCCGGCGTGGGCACACGACCCGGTTGTTCGCCGTAGAGTTTGATGCCCGTCAGCGCACCGAAGCCGAACGTACTCAGTCCCTCGGCGAGTCGGTTAATCTGCAATCCTTGCGGAATGGTCTGTTCGTTGGGGTTGAGGTTGACCACGCCCTCTTTGTTGCCGCCGGCGATGGTCATGAAAAAGATGTTGGACGAGCGCATCAGCGCTTCGGTCACATCGAGCCAACCGTTGTCGCGGGGCGTCGAGTTGACGAAGCGGTAGAACCGTTCTTCGACGTATTGGTCCTTGAGGATCAACGAGCCGGGATCGCGAATACGGGTATTGGGGCCAATGATCCCTTCTTGGAGGGCGACCACTGCATCGAACTGTTTGAGTGTCGAGCCCGGGGGGTATTGCCCCGAGATGACCCGGTTTGTTAGTGGCGCAAGGCGCTGGTTTTCTGCTTTTTGGGCAGGGGGCGGGTTCAGCAGGTTGGCTAATTCGTCGGCACGGGTGGGATCAACCCATATATTGTTGTTGTACGACGGCCAGCTGGCCATTGCGAGGATGCGCCCCGTGTTGACCTCGATGACCGCCGCCGCACCACTCTGCAACGGCATGTAGTTGCGTTTGTAGGCGTAGCGCTCGGGCATATTGACCCGTCGTAACTCGGCTTCGTTGATCCAATTGCGCAAGATGAGTTCGACTTTGCGCTGCAGTTCGATGTCGATGGTCAGGACCACGCTCTCGCCGTCGCGGGTTGGCTGTACGACCTGCGCTGCGCGCACGGGACGACCCATCGTATCGACGACGACGGCTTCGATACCCATCTGCCCGCGCATTTCTTCTTCGTAGCTCGACTCGATGCCACTCTTGCCGATACGGTCGTCGTTGAGGTAGCGTGGGATACCCAGTTCGTAGGGATTGATTTTCTTTTGCAAAATCCCACATTCGACCGCATGGCCAATCGAATCGAGCAGACCAGCGACCCACGACCGAGCAGGATTCTGTCGCACCAACTCACACGAACCGACGCGGCCGATATAGCCCAGGACATGTGAAAGGGATTGGATGTCATCGCTCAGTGGGTAGCGCCGCCGGTAGTCTTGTTCGATGACGACACCGGGCAGATTGGCGGCGTTTTCTTTGAGCACCATGGCAATCGTCCGCGGGATGTCACGCTTGACCGCAATGGTCTGATAGCGCGGGGTATCGCTGGTGCGGACAAGCAGTTCGATGGGGTTTTCGAGCGTCAATGTCCGGGTGAATTGCTCACTCAAGGCGAGTGCATTGACACTCGCAGTGGGCGGCACTTCACCGGTGAGCCAGTTTTGGGTCTGGATTTTGTCGATTTGCGGAGCAATCTCGTCGCCAAAGACCCGTATCATGTCGTCGCGTAGCTCGGGTCGTGTCGAGATTTGCAGAGCGGGCGAAATAACCAGCGTCCCCGTGATTTCGAGCGCACTACTCAGATCGGCCAGCGCACTGTCGA
>CANHPK010000039.1 GCA_947462525.1 Roseiflexaceae bacterium
ATGGATGCCCGCATGTACCATATACGACGGTTTGTTGTGTTAAGTATCGTGATTTTTGTCCTGTGCGGAGCATGGTTATGGCGTCCGCAGGCACCGACGGTGACTGCGCAATCGCGCCTGAGTCGTTCGACCATGGTGGCGGCAGGTCCAGCGTATAGCTGTGCGATTTTGACAGACCAAACCCTGCGCTGTTTTGGGCAGAACTCCTACGGGCAACTGGGCCTCGGCAATACGGACAACTACGGAGACGACCCTAGCGAAGTCGGTATAGGATTGCCGGCAGTCGACGTCGGCCAAACCGTCAAATTTGTGGCTATTGGGGCAAATGACACAACATGCGCCATCCGCACCAACAACGAGACTGTCTGTTGGGGCTATGGGGACGAGTACATACTCGCGAGTGGGTTGACCGGCATGCGCGTAGGTGATGCGAGTGACGAAATGGGCAGTGCCCTTATTCCAGTTGACTTCGGTACGAGCTATGCGGTCAGCCTGGATATTGGGTGGCAACACGGATGTGCCTTGTTGGCTTCTGGCGATGTCAAATGTTGGGGAACCAATTATTGGGGTCAGCTAGGGGTCAACGGGAATATATACACCACCGCGCAGCTGGGCACCAATTGGCCGTCTGTTGATTTGGGCAGTGGTCGTACTGCGCTTGCCATCACCACCGGGGACTTTTATACCTGCGCTATTCTCGACACCGGTGCGGTGGCATGTTGGGGGAAAGGTACTTTTGGCCAATTAGGCTACGGCAATACCGCCAATCGTGGCTATGCCGATCTCGGCAGCGCGTTGACTACCGTGAATCTGGGGGATGGGCGCACTGCCACAGCAATCAGCGCCGGAGGAAATTTTACATGCGCGATTCTCGATAACGGCTCGGTCAAATGTTGGGGGTTGAACAACTTCGGGCAGCTCGGCCAAAACTCCACCACATGGCTGGGCGATACTGCCAATGAAATGGGTGAAAATCTGCTGCCAGTCTTTCTCGGGAGCGACCGGACTGCAAAAACAATCGCCGCGAGTAATGACACGGTCTGTGTCACCCTCGATAACGACACGCTCAAATGTTGGGGTGCAAACAGTAACGGACAATTAGGTACCGGTGATACGAATCAACGCGGTGATACTGCCGGAGAAATGATTGCATTGGGAACGGTCAATGTGGGGCTGGTCAAGTTCCTGAGCAGATTGCGGTGGGGAATAGTCACGTCTGTGTGTTGTTGACCTCGACGAACCTCAAATGCTGGGGGTATGGGTATTTAGGTCAATTGGGACGGGGCTCCACCATTGACATCGGGGATGGTCCCAGCGAAATGGGCGATGCATTGCCCCTGCTCGACTTCGACGGTGTCACCCCTACGGTGACCAATACGCCGGCAGAGACCAATACCTCGACACTGACGAGTACCCCCACCTCTACGCGCACCGCCTCCAAAACCCTCACCCGGAGCAAGACCCCCACCCGCAGCAAAACGAAAACCAAAACCAGAACACCCACCAAGTCCAAGACACCCACCCGTACACCGGTCGGCTATGTATCGCGCGTGCAACTCATCGCCAGTGGCGCAGTGCACACCTGTGCACTGTTGGCGAGTTCCGTGGTCAAGTGCTGGGGACTCAATGATAATGGGCAACTCGGCGCTGGTAATACAGCCGCACGAGGGGATGCCGTCGGCGAGATGGCCAATGCGTTACCATCAGTCGATCTGGGCACGGGAGTGATTGCGAAGAAGATTTACGCAGGGAGTAGTCACACGTGTGTACTGACAACGACAAACCAGGTGAAGTGTTGGGGTCAGAATGATGCAGGGCAACTCGGCATCGGTGATGCGGACAATCGTGGTGATGCTTTTGGTGAGATGGGCGATGCACTCCCATTTGTCAACCTGGGCAGCGGCATGACCGCAACCGAACTCACAATCGGTAGCCGATTTACCTGCGCGTTGCTTACGACGGGTTCAGTAGTTTGCTGGGGAACGAATGACAACGGGCAAATGGGTATCGGTTCGACCGATACCATCGGGGATAATTCCGGTGAAATGGGCGATGCACTCGTAGCGGTCGACCTCGGAACGGGGCGCACGGCGCTATCCACTGTTGCGAGTGCCTACAGTGTCTGCGCCATCTTGGATAACGCAACCATCAAATGCTGGGGTAACAACAGTGTTGGTCAGCTTGGACTGGGTGATACTGCCTCACGCGGCGACAATTCCAGTGAAATGGGCGATTACCTTCTTGCGCTTCCCTTTGCCGCTGATCTCACTCCCGTGGAATTGGCAACGAGTTCATACAATGTGTGTGCTCGATTCGATAATGGGACAATCCGCTGTTGGGGGCGCGGTGATAACGCCGATTTGGGGAATGGTGACAGTAGTATTCAAGGTAATGACACCGGCGAATTAGCTGCCCTGACTGCGATTGACCTCGGCAGCGGACACACGGCGAAGCGCGTTTTTGGATCCGCATACTCAGGGTTTTGCGTCATCCTCGATGATGATGCGCTCAAGTGTTGGGGTTCCAATAGCGATGCAAATCTCGGGATTGGCATCAGTTCTGGCGATACAAAATGGGGTAATGCGGCGGGCGAGATGGGCGACTCCTTACCAACAATCGACCTCGGCACTGGCGTAACCGTTACCACGCTGAGCGCCGGTAGCTTGTTTCGTTGTGCAATTTTGAAATACAGCACCGCCGTTAAGTGTTGGGGAGTGAACGACGCGGGTCAACTCGGGCACGAATCCACCTACGCCGCATGGGGTGAATACCCTGATGCGACCATGGGCGATTATCTTCCTATCTTGCGATTGGGAGCTATTGTTCCAAGCACGGTCACCCCGACACCCACCAAAACCAAGACGTACACGCGTACACTCAGCCCATCACGCACCAAAAGCCCGACCAAGACGCTCAGTCCAACCAAAACAGCCACTCGCACGGCAACCGCGTCTGCTACACCGATTCCATAGAAAAACAGGCGGATTTTTCCGAACTGAAGAACGAAACCACCCACCACACGCGGTTTGCCGCGTGTGGTTTTCTATGCAAAAGTAAAGATTGTATGTAGAGAATTTGTAGAGAAGCAAAGAATAATATATAGAAAGATTGTTATCTCGTCTTTTGGAGCAGAAATATGCGTAGACTCTCGCTGGCAGTCTTTTCCGTGTTTATCATCGTGGCCTGCTGCGTTGTCGCACTCCGGCCGCAGTCGTTCGACGCACGTATCGCCGCTGCGCCGCGACTCAGTCGGTCGACGCAGATTTCGCTGGGCAGTGATCACTCCTGCGCAATGCTGACGACGGGCGTCGTCAAATGCTGGGGGGCTAATAACAACGGACAATTGGGGTTGGGTAACACCAATAGTTATGGTGATGCCGTGAGCGAAACCGGCGCAGGCCTCCCTGCCGTCGACCTCGATCAGACGGCCAAATACATCAGTGCGGGGTACGGGCATACCTGTGCAATCCGGAACGACAATTCGACTGTCTGTTGGGGCGAAAATTTTTGGGGCACATTAGGAAACGGTAGCAGATCAAACATCGGCGACAACAGTGGTGAGATGGGGAGTTCCCTGATTGCAGTGGACTTAAGTACGGACTATGCCACATCGCTGAGTGCTGGCTATCAATTTACATGTGCAATCCTGAATACTAGTCAGGTCAAATGTTGGGGGGTAAACGACGTAGGCCAAACCGGCGCTGATGGCTGGCATGGAATGTCGAGCGACACGATGGGGACGAATCTGCCCGCCGTCAACCTGGGTGCGGGTCGCACCGCCAAGGCTATTTCAGCCGGGCGGCAGCACGCATGCGCAATACTCGACAATGATACCGTCAAATGTTGGGGCGCGAATACCTACGGCCAACTCGGATTGGGGAATACGGCTAGTCTGGTGTATCCGAACATTGGAGAAGCTGCGGTTGTCAATCTCGGCACTGGTCGTACTGCCAAAACCATTGCAGCTGGTTCGTACCACACCTGTGCCATACTCGACAACGGGAGCCTCAAGTGTTGGGGATTCAACGCGTCTGGCCAATTAGGGCAAGACACGACAGCAAACATCGGCGATGGCAGTGGCGAAATGGGTGATTCCTTGCCCGCGATCAACCTCGGCTCGGGTAGAACCGCAGTTGCAGTTGCAGCGTGTAAACGTGGCGATCTCGACTATACCTGTGCCGTCCTCGATAATGGGACCCTCAAATGTTGGGGTTCAAATCAATTGAACAACTTGGGCCAGGGCGGTGGAAATATTGGTGATTCGGCAGGTGAAATGGCAGCCCTCGCTGCCGTCAACCTCGGTACAGGGATACAGGTAACTGCGGTGGCGATGGGTGCAGCACACAGCTGTCAGATATTGAGCTCGACGAACATCAAATGTTTCGGCCATGGGCTAAACGGTAAATTGGGCTATGGTGATACGATTAATCGCGGAGGTGATGCGTCCGCGATGGGGGATAACCTCCCCCTCGTCGACCTCGACGGAGTCACCCCTACCGCGACCAACACCCCGGTTGACACAGACACCCCGACCGCGACCAACACCCCGGTTGACACGAGTACCCCGACGCAGACCCGTACGCCCACCGCGACGCGCACCGCCTCCAAAACATACACCCGGAGCAAGACCCCCACCCGCAGCAAAACCAAAACCAAAACCAAAACACCCACCAAGTCCAAGACACCCACCCGTACACCGGACGGCTACGTGTCGCGTGTGGCTGCAGTAACGAGCGGCTACAGACACTCCTGTGCCATCCTCGCGAGTTCCGTCGTCAAGTGTTGGGGATCGAATAACTATGGGGAGCTCGGATTGGGTCATACCGAGACGCGCGGCGACGCCAGCGGCGAAATGGGGAACTCCCTCCCCGCTGTCGATCTCGGCACTGGAGTTATCGCACGCAAAATCTATGCAGGCTTTGCACATACCTGTGCAATTACCACCACTGGACGCGTGAAGTGTTGGGGTTTGAATGTCTATGGTGAACTCGGCCTCGGCGACAACCAAAATCGCGGTGATGCGAGCAGCGACATGGGTGAGAATCTCCCATACGTCGACCTGGGGACCGACAGTACTGTAATTGCTCTCTCTTTGGGTATACATTTCAGCTGCGCATTGCTCGATGACGCGACTGTCGTCTGTTGGGGTCGAAACAACATCGGTCAATTGGGCAATGGTACGACCGACAACATCGGCGATGGTCCAGGCGAAATGGGCACCGCATTGGTACCTGTCGATGTCGGCACGGATCGTACCGTTATCAGCATGTCGAATCATAATACTGGAATCTGCGCATTGTTGGACAACGCATCGATCAAATGCTGGGGGGAAAATTCAGTAGGCCAGTTGGGAATAGGAGACACCGTCAGCCGTGGAGACGGGGTCGGGTTGATGGGTGACAATCTGCCCGTTGTCCCTTTTTCTGCTGATTTGACCCCCGTTGAACTCGCGGGAGCGCCTGGCTCAACCTGTGCGCGCTTCGATGATGGCACCGTACGCTGTTGGGGATTCAATCTGTACGGAGCGTTGGGGACAGGCGATGCGCTGCATCGCGGTGATTCCCCCGGTGAAATAGCTGCCCTGGCCGCAATCGATCTGGGCAGTGGACACACAGCCAAACGTATATTTGGAGGAAATGGATACACATTTTGTGCGCTCCTCGATGACGATTCGCTCAAGTGTTGGGGCGACAACTCAGATGCCAATTTAGGCATTGGAATAAGTACAACAGATACCATTTGGGGCAATGCAACCGGTGAAATGGGCGATAATCTGCCGGCAATTGACCTCGGAAGCGGTGTGAATGTCAGCACGCTGAGTGTCGGCTACGGCTTCCGCTGTGCAGTGTTGAAGTTCAGTACTGCCCTCAAATGTTGGGGTGTGAACAACTACGGGCAGCTCGGGATCGAATCCACGTATGCAGCATGGGGCGAGTACCCTGAAGCCACTATGGGCGATTATCTCCCCATCGTACGATTGGGTGCAATTATCCCAAGCACCTCTACTCCGACACCAACCAAATCCAAAACACCCACCAAAACCCTGAGCCCGTCGCGTACCAAGAGCCCGACCAAAACCCTCAGCCCGACCCGGACGGTGACGCAGACACGCACCCCGACGCCATAGTGCTTCTGTGCTCAACAAGGCTCATCTACACCGCACATGCCTCGGTATGTGCGGTTTTGGTGCGCAAAACACCCGATGCATCTCTGCACCGCTTCTGCCCTTGGTAGAATGATGTTGCATACGAAGAGAAATGGACCTCCATGCCGGCACACCGCACAACGTTAACACGCTACAACCTCGATGACGTCGTCGTCGCATTCGGCGCCCAACAGCGCCCGTTGCGGCGTGTGCTGGTGCGGACCATGGCATGGTGGCCGGCATATCGTTTGGCACAGACCCTCGTCGAGGCAGACAAACGTGCCGCCACGGTCGGCATCGTATCGGCCTGTGCGCACCTCGTCACCCGCATTGCCGGCGCTACCGAGCCCATTGGGGCAGCACGCATCCCACCCACGGGACCACTCATCTGCGTGGCCAATCACCCCGGCCTGGTCGATGCCCCAGCACTCGTACAGACCATCGGTCGTGACGATGTGCGCATCATCGCCGCCGAACGCCCGCTGCTGCGGGCAATGCCCGGCTTTGCCCCCTACCTCATCGAAGTACCAGATACCGGTCCCGGTAGGGCCCATGCCCTGCGTGCAGCAGTGCGCCACGTGCGCCAGGGTGGCGCACTGCTGACATTCCCCGCCGGGCGTATCGAAGCGGATCCTGCGGTGTTGGACGACGCCCAGGCGACCCTGCCGCTGTGGTCCGACATGCCCGCAATCCTGCGCCGCGCCGTACCCAACGCCACCGTCGTCGCCATGTTGGTCAGCGGGGTGACATCGGCACGCGCGCTCCATCACCCATGGGTGCAACGGGTCCCCGTGCGCCGTGACCGCGAATGGCTGGCTGCAACCTTGCAACTCATCATTCCGTGGTTTCGCGCGCCGGTGGTGCGTGTCCGGGTGGCTGCCGTCGCGCCTCATGACGGTGTCGTGGCGGCGATGTATCAACTCATAGTTGACGAACGCCGTGCCCGCGGGTTACCCCCGCCGGCACGGAGCGAGGATCTGCCATGACGGCTATTGTCTGGATTCATGCCGATTGTCTACGCCGCGAGTGTGCAGCCTTCCAACAATACCCCACAGCCCCAGCCGTATTCGTCTGGGACGATGTGGTCTTGCGTGGCTATGGGCTGAGTCTCAAACGGATGGTGTTTTTGTACGAATGTCTGCTCAACCTCGATGTGGCCATCTATCGCGGCGATGTCGCAGCCCAGGTACGTGCGTTTGCAGGCCTACACGACGCACACAGCGTTGTGACCATGGCGACCGTAGCCCCACGCTTTGCAACCATCGTGGCAGATTTGCGCACGACGCACACGGTCGAGGTGCTCGCCGACGAACCCTTTGTCGACGCGCCGGCAGACCTCGATATCGCTCGCTTTTCGCGCTATTGGTCCCGTGTCCGTGGCGATGTCCTGCGCAAACCGACCCAACGCGGCTTATTCGACGAGGTGTGAAGGGGGATTTGTCCGTTCGCTGCTCGGCGCAAACAGCGTCGGCACATTGCGGGGGATCATTTTGCGCATCAGATGCCATTGACTGTTGCCCAGCACCAACCACCCAAACACCGATTGGCGTTTGCCCACAATCAAATACCCGCTCCGTTGGTACAACGCAATGGCTGCTGGGTTACTGGCACTGACAAATAAACACACCGAACCAATTGCGAGCCGTTGCGCCTCTCCGACCGCGTGGTGCAACAGCGCACTGGCGATGCCCAACCGACGGTGGGTATGTCGCACGGCAACGTCCGAGATGTACATTTCGTTGGCGCCGATGTGATAATCCACCAACGAAAGAATCGTCAGTGCATAGAACGCCCGCCAAATCCCCAACGCCCGCATGAACAGCCACTCGACCGGGATCAGGGGCAACGCCCGACTCGTGATGCGCGCGCGCAACGCAATCGTTGCAACCACCGCTCCATCCACCTCGGCGACCCAAATCCCTGACAAGCCGGCACTGCCCTGACGCCGCCAGATCTCTTGCATCAACGCCACACCCGCCGCGTAACGCCGTTCACCGAATGCCGCCAAGAACTTATCGTGGAAGGCATCACTGTGCACATCGACCAGTGCGGCGATGTCACCCCCATGGGCACGGCGTATCGTGATGTCAGGGCGATCGGCGCTCATGCATCGAACCGCAAGCGCGTGCGACGTCCGACGGGTGCCGGGGTCACCTGCGTCAGTGTTTCGGAACCGTAGAACCACCACCACAAGAACGCCGGTACACGCGTCATCCCACCACCCTGGCTGGCATGGCACTTCCAGGCAGCGATTTTGGCGGGGATGACGTGCCGACAGTCGACGCTCGTCGTAATCGGCGTGGCTTCTTCGGCGACGCGCACCACATCGATGTCGCCGTTGCGCCCAAAGGCACGTGGGTTTTTGCCCAACAACCGCATCACACCAATGATGACCCGCAACAGCGACGTCGAAAACGTCGAATAATACACCTCAGAGACCTGCCATTTGGCCTGCGTCAACGCCAACATCGTTGCATGATGAATGGCAATGTGATCAGGATGACCGTAGCCACCATACGGTGGGAAGGTAATCAAGTACTGCGGCTCGAATGCATCAATAATCGCGGCGACACGCTCGGCGACATCGGTCACCGGTGCCATGACCAACGCCTCGGGATGGAGATTGTCGGGTGTGCCCGGCATATTACTGTCACGATAATTGAGAAAATGTACCGCACCGAGATCAAGCGCCTCGGCAGCGGCGATTTGTTCTGCAGTCCTGAGTGCACGCACGTCTGCATGGTCTGCCAAAAAATGTTCGTCGACGGTGCCGCATTCGCCCCGCGTGGCACAGACATACTGCACTTCGACCCCCGCAGCACGTGCCGCCAGGATGATACCTGCGTTCCCAAAAGCCTCGTCGTCTGGGTGTGCATAGACCACCAGCAAGCGTTTGGGCGCGGTCACCGGGCGCCGTTCGTAGAGCTCGGTTTGCGGGCGAAAGTCCGTTGCGGTCATGCGGGACTCCTTGGAACAACGAGAATGCCCAACACACACGGTTGGCGCTCTCTGAGGGATTGAGTACCCCACTACTATACCGCATTCCGGTGAAGCATTCCGTTCTTTTGTGGGCAAAATCAATGCTATAATATGTCGTTATTACAGGAGCACGATGCTGATGAGCGCACCATCCCAACCGAGTATCGTCGACATCCTCAGCGACGCATATGCACGCCTCAACCGGGCTGCATGGATTGTCGC
>CANHPK010000040.1 GCA_947462525.1 Roseiflexaceae bacterium
CATCCCAACACACCACGAGGTCAAATGTACCGTCTGCGTACGGCAGATGTTCACCCGCACCGTTCAGCACCGGTACATCAATCCCGTAGCGGTCAGCACGGAGTTGGATGATGTGGCAGTACGGCAGATTGTATTCGGACACCTGTACCCGCGCACCACCGAGGGCTGCCGCCACCGCAAATCCACCCATCCCAGCACCCAAATCGAGAATATGCTGCCCGACGAACGAGCCAGAATACCGTGAAATTTGGGCAATCCGCTCGCCTTGGAACTGCTCTTGCAAGAGGCGCCGCTCGCGCCACGACTGGTAATCACGCCGCCATGTCATATGTGAAAGCCACGGATCGATGGCAGTTGCCAATGCATCGATTGATGTAATCGGATCAGGGAGCTTGTTCATGGCAGCACCAGCGGAGCGCGGTCGATGCGAATAATCCATAACTGCAATGCACTCCATAGGGTAAACAAGATTGTTGTGCTGACAATGATGCGTCCCGTTGGCCCGCGATTCCACAGACGGTCAGCAATCATCGCCCAACTCAGCATCAGCAACGGCACAATATAGTACAACTGTTTGTCAACCATCGAGATTTTGTAGCCAGCCATCAAAAAGATAATCGCTACCACATACCAGGCTGCCGCAAATGTCCATAACGTACGGTGCTTCCACATCAGGATGTAGGCAGGGATGACCATGAGCACCGGTATGTACAAACCGTAGTACAAATACGGATTTTGGACGAAATCATAGCGGAGCGCAGGGAAAAAGTTCGCGATATACTCGTCGAACGGTGCCCGCACGACCCCTATTGATGCGGTCGATTGTGTGCTTAACTGCAAAAAATACGGGATAGTGCGTTCAATAATGGGTGGGATGTACAGCCCATAATAGATGATTGTTGCAATCAGCAACCCGCCGTAGGTCGCAGCCAAGATGCGCCAGCTGGTTGGTTTGTTGCTTGTGTTGGGGACAACCCAAAGCAAACCGGCCAGTATAGTGACAAAGAGCACATGGAATACTGCCGCTACCGTATAGGACAGCATGGCCGCAGTCGAAATGAGGACGACCGCAACAAACACTCTTCGGTTGCCCAGATTGCGCCCCGCTACCAACAAGGCAACAGTGGCAATCAACATCCACCAGAGTCCTGTCGTGGTGGGCACGTTCCCCCATGCATGCAACAAGAACGTGACCGGCGTGACCGCGTACAGCAATGCAGCCAGCCATGCCACCCGTACACTCAATCCGCTCTGGCGGGCAATCACCGCAATCAAGATAATGCGTGAGGCATCAAGGAACGTATTGAATATGGTTGCAGAGACTTCGAGGCTCCAGGGGAACACGAGAAATACCAAACTGGCAAAGTGTATGAACGGAGAATACGGAATCATCGGGCGTTCTTCACCCCACTCCGTAATCGGCATGACGGATTCAGAAAAAGCGCCAGGCTGATAGAACTTCGCAAAATCCCATGTCATTGCGATTTCTCGTACCTTATCCATATGCCAGCTGATATCAATCGGCCGCATGATCGGATACAGGATGCCGCCACCTTTGACCCATATCGTCACCAAGACCAATCCCACCAAGAGTCGCTTCGTTTGCGTGGGCAATGGCGTGTCATCGGTCAGCCAGTCGAGGATCCGGAACCACAGTGGCACCGTGAGAATGCTAATGACGAAGAGTATCACCAGGTGTGGGTACCACATACCCAGATACACGCGTTCAAACAGCATCGGCAGGGTGAAGCCGACGGCGACAACACTCCCCAACGCACGATGGGGCAGCTGCAGTGCAATTGCTGCACACATCACCAAAAAGACCAAAACAGGAATACTGATGAGGCGGAGAGGTGCATCTTGGATACCGCTGCGGATCGCACTCGGCGTTATCCCAACGCGTGCAACCGCAACGCCTAAGGAGCGCGCATCGGCTGCGTTGTTGCCCCACGTGTCACTATTGAACACCACATTGATGTCGCCGCGTGTGCCGGATGAAGGAGCAAGCAAATAATGGTACGCACGGAACGTCCCGCCACCCGTTGGTACTGATGGGAGCAGGTTATCGCCGACACGGATACCCGCTTCGAACGGTTCATTATCCGGGTGCGTCGGCATCATCGTCGTCGAAAGCACCCACCACCCGCCGCTGACCCCAGGGAACAATGCCGTCGAAGTATCTTTGCTCCAGCGATACGCGGTAATTGCCGTCAGAGAGACCTCATTGACCGTGAGCGGTGGTGGTGTCGATTTGTCGTCAGGGATGGAGAGGATGCGAATCACCGAGCCGCTGGTCATGGGTGCGCTGTCGGGCACAATCACGCCAAAGTTCCGGTTACCACCACTATCGCGTGCGTCGAGGATGCGTGCGTTGTCCACGAACACCGCAAGCAACCGTCGTTTGAGTCCCTGCGGCAGCGCATCGATCGAAAACTCAATTGCCCGTGGTTGCCCCTGTCCTGCGGGCACGATGGCCTGGACTTCATTCGGTGCGACTTGGGTAAATGTCAACGCCACGCGAGGGTCCTTGGCGGTATACTCGCGTGCATGGAAGTTGTCTATCTTGAGTGCAGCACGTGGCTGCACAAAATCAATCGTTGCTGCCGTGCGAAATGGACTCAGCACCAGAACCAATACGGCTGATAAAAGGAAAATCAGTACGAGCGATTTCCAATGTGGGACGAAACTAGCCATTGCATTCCTTTGACACAGCGAATAGGACGCACGTCATCTCTATACAATAATACATTCTATATGGCTCATGCAAACACCGTGAACGCTCCCGGTTGCCGATGAGTCGTGACGTACTAATGCAAATAGGTGTAAATACGTTCCCAAAACCGCACCATCACCATCGTGGGTACTCCAACAGCGAGGGTGAGCGCAAGGATTTTTCCTGCAAGCCCACGCGTTGAAAGTCGTGCAAGTGCACTGATGGCACAGAGCGCGAGAAATGGATAGACGACCATCGCCCAGCGAACGGTCGTATCACGGAACACCAGTACCCCAATAGAAATAATTGCAACGACGAGCGCGGGCATCACCATCTCGAATACTCGACCTGTACGCCCTCTGTAGAGGCCTACAATTCCAAGACAAACGACCGCAAAGGGTATTGCGCTGGGAACAAGCGCAATCTTCGTTGCGAATGCGATCCCGGGCGGACATCCCGGGTATTTGGCTGATTGCCCAAACAACCCGCTATATGCGCTATACGTCAGCAGCCATGCAATCAGCACGCTGCAGATCCCTGCGATCAACATATCCCGCGGAATGCGGCGGGTCCGGATGTATGCATAGCCAATCATCGCGAGCAGAGTCAAACCAAAACTCAAGGCGATACCGGTATGGGCCAGCAAGGCTGCGGCTCCGAGGATGGTTCGTCGTGTCAACGAAGCGCGCGCATCATACCATGCAGCGACCGCAATCAAGAGCACTGCGAGCCCCCATGCATTGGATAATTCACCGATGTGAACCGATTGGAGGAACGGCAAACTCCAAGCCGCGAGCAACAGAAAAACCCCTGCTGTCCAATCAAAGGCATGTGTGTTCCGTGCAACTCGCACCAGATAGAGTAATGCACCGACATGCGCCACGACAGCACCGGTCATGAGCACATTAATGCCTGCGGCGCGATCCCACGTGAAGAACGCAAACGGTGCTGCCAACAGGTAGATGAGGGGAGGATACGGTGCGGTCAACGCACCCGCTTCGCAGGGCAGTTCTGCAATCTGAAAGAGATTGCCCCGTAGCACATCAAAGAGCATACGCGCATGCATGGCGCTGTCGGATGTGAGCAAGAACGGGCTACGGAGTGCAATCAGTGGAACAATCATGCTCAGTGTGGTCAGCCACCACCAGCGTGTACGGTCTGTGGATTCGGGCAGGACCAGACGTACGAGAACATACGCGAATCCAGCAGCCAGAACCGCAGATGCACCTATTGCGTGACTGTGTACCAACCACCACAACGGGTCACCGAGCCACGCAACGCTGTACAGGAGGATGGCCCCCGCGCTATACCAAAAGCGGTGCCGTGTCCTCCAGGTCATGGATAGCGCCCACAGTACCCCTAACACTAGCACGCCCATCACGAGTTGCACCGGCCGCCACGTACCCGCCATTGGACGAAGTGTCGCCGTGGTAACGATGACACCAAGGTCGCGTCGGTCGTCCATTACCGGTAACCGCGCACTTGTGACGCTGATGCCCGCGCGAAGACCGTCTCCGGTGGTAAGCACAGAGACAACACGGCGCTCCCGCAGAGGAGCGGTCGTACCGAGTGCAGGCTGTGCCCACGTGAGGGCAACTCCTTCCGTGGTTACCCACGCGCTGGCATCGATGTGTGTGGTCGACACAAACAGCCCTCGTCCCGCCATTGGCCATTGTATCTGCCATTGCGGAGTCGACCAGCGATATGCAGGTTGGGACGCAGTCCAGTTGTCCGGTTCGGGTGGCCAAAATCCATCCAAGAATGGTGTGTCGAGACCACGCCGCATGCTCTGCGTGTCACCGCCTATCGCGACCGAAAAGGGTTGGAGCTGTGAGGCGACAGTCACCCAAAGCATGAATAGGCATGCACCGATGCAAGCCAATATTCCCAGACCTTCATGCCATCGGAGTGGCTTGAAGCGCTGGGCGCTACCTACTGTATACATGCGAATTGCCCGAGTCAATGTGCATGCAACTCGCGCACATAGAGTTCTGCATAGACTCCATTCTGCACCATGAGTTCATCGTGTGTGCCATATTCAACGACACGTCCTTCTGCCAACACGACAATCACATCGAGGTTTTTCACTGCCGAAATCTTCTGACTCACCATCACCGTTGTTTTGCCGGCCCGGGCTGCAGATACACGCACAACAATATCATTTGCCGTGTGTGCGTCGATATTTGAGAGTGCGTCGTCGAACAACATCACCGGTGCTTCGGTGATGAGTGCACGCGCAATCCCGAGTCGTTGCTTTTGACCGCCCGACAACATGGTTCCACGTTCGCCGACGATTGTATCGAGTCCATCTGCGAGTTGTGCAATATCGCGATCGAGACAAGAAATACGCAGCGCCTCGGCAATCTGTTCGTCTGTCGCTGCCTGCACCCCTAAGGTAATGTTTTCACGCAGGGTCATGCTGAACAAGATATGCTCTTGGGGGACATATGCCAGCCCTTGACGGAACGACTCGAGCGTAAGGCTGCGGACATCAATCTCGTCGTAGAGGACCGCACCGTTTTCGGGATCACGCATCCGCATCAGTAATGCCAACAAACTGCTTTTGCCTGATCCAGTAGCGCCGACAATCCCCACATGTTGCCCTGCTGGGATGTGGAGCGAAATGTCACGCAACACCTGTGCACCATCTTGTACCCAAGACGCGTCATCAACACGAATATCGCCCTGCGGCACGTGGCTGATAGCGGACGGACTATCAACGACAGACGGGATCCGTCGCAGCACGGCACCGATACGGCCAGCAGCAGCACTCCCTTGTTGCAATCGTTCAAATGCATTACTCAACGCGTTTGCGGCGTTACTCAAGAGGCCCAAATACACAATAAACTGCACATACTGGCCGATGGTCAATTGCTTGTCGATAATCAGGAAGGCACCGTAGGCAACGACCGCGGTCGCTGCTAAGCGCACGACCATTTGTGGGAGGGGAGATATTGCACTCGAATACAGAACGAATCGGAGTGACTCCTCTGCGTAATCGTCGCTCAGTTTTTTGAACGCGACACCGCTTTGCGACTCTTGGGTATACGCAGCAATGGTGCGTTGTGCAGAAATGTGTTCTTGGGCAAATGCCGATATCTTGGCGAGGCGTTGCTGGACCAAATCAAACGCATTTTCGACGAGACTCCCGAAGCGCGCTTGGGCAATCAGGCTCAGGACGAGCATGATTACGGTGATCGACGCAAGGGGAACGCTTGTCAGCGCCATCAAGGCACACCCAATCAACAACAAAAAGATTGCATGTATCGCCATCTGAAAGCCAGCACTGTAGAAGCGCCAGATATAAATGAAGTCACTGGAAGCCCGCGACAACAGATCACCAGTACCGAATGACGCCTGGGTGGTACGGTCAAACGTCAAAATGTGTCGATACAAATCTTGCGCCATGGTGTAACTGACACCTGCCGCCATGGTGCCGGTTAACATCCGCAACATATAGCGAAATACCGCCAAAACAACCGTCAACCCAATAATCACCAAAGCATACAGTGCCAATGCTTGATTGGTCATGTTTGCGGTCAATGCATCGATCGCGTACCCGAGTATGACTGGGTTGTACGCACTCGCTGCTGCCCCGAGGAACGCATACAGGGTGCCACGTGCGAGTAACCAACGATACGGTCGCCCATACGGCAGAAGGATACGAAGTCCGGATTGTGCTTCCATTGTGCCCTACGTCTGTGCGACCCTGACCGGTCGAAGGATGCGGTATGTCAAATAGAGACTCAACACGACATAATAGACAATGTATGACAATGTAATGGTCAGTAACCAAGAAGCCGGTTCGGGCATTTGCCACAGCGCAACTGCATACAAAATGGAGCACAGCGTCGTATACAGCAATGTGATGCGTCGGAACAATAAGGTCCGCGACGGATACACATAGCGAATGGGGATGAACACAAGGAGGGAACAGACGATCACAATGGTCGTAACGGTTGACACATCGAGTTTCATCACGACAGCATAGAACGCCACAACGTTCCAGTAACTCGGAAAACCGAGGAAGTAATGATCTTCTGCAACGACTTCGTAGCCGTCGGTTTTGGCATCGACACGACAAAACTGATACGCCGAAGCGAATAAGGGAATCATTGCAACGACTTGACCTGTCGTCCCTTCGGGGAGGTACCCGTTTTGCCAAAGAAGCAGAATTGGGGCAAAGACGTACGTCAGATAATCAACGATATCGTCGAGCCGACGACCATCAAACCACGGGACTGTTTCGGATACTTTGAATCGTCGTGCCAGGGTACCGTCGGTGCTGTCGATGAAAACTGCTGCGAAGCAGTACCAGAGTGCCAAAACGACATTTCCGTTGATGGCTTCCATGATGGTGAGCATCGCCAAAATTGCCCCGAACGCAGTGTAAATATGCACAGCAATCCCTGCGAGCGTCATCAGACGCGACCCACGTCGTTCCATCGTTTTGTCACCTTCTCATCTGGGTAATACGCATACTATACCATCTCTTGCGTTCGATTCGTCGATTCCCTGGTCCCACGTATGACAAGCCATGTGACCCACCCTGCATGGAGGCACCATTCGACCCACACCTGCTCGAGTTGCCATTGGAGCGGTGCGGGTAACGCCGCAATTGCAATCGAACCATCGATGATCCAAGCAAATGCAGGGATGGCAATCCAGGCGGCCACACTGCCACATATCGGCGAAATCCAGGCAATCAATGTTACTCCTGCCCCGGTTGCCATCGCAAAAGGCACAACGGGTGTGATAATCATGTTCGCCAACAGTGACCACGGAGACGGCGATCCAAGTCGACATAACATGATTGGTAGGGTAGGAATTTGTGCTGCAATCGTCGCTGACAGCCCTTCACGCGCCCAACCAAGTTGTTGCGAACCAAGTGGAGTCCGCGCGAGCACGCCATCTACGTCGTTCCCAAAACCAATCAGGCCAATCGTCGCAAATGTACTCAGTTGAAATCCCAAATCCCATAGCGTCAGCGGGTCACCCGTACTCATGAGCCATACCGCGACTGCAATGATGTTCCACATGTCTCGTGGTCGGTCGAGCCATTTGCCGAAGACCATCACCGCCCCCATGTAGCCCGCTCGTACCACTGCCGCAGAAGCACCCGTAAAGATGACATAGACGCCGATAACCGTCAGTGGGATGATGAGTGACCATATCCCCTGCACGCGACATGCGTGTATGAGCATTTGACAGAGTGCAGCCACAATGGTGATGTTCCACCCCGAAATCACCAAGATGTGCGATGTCCCACTGCTTCGAAAAGCCTGCGCTACAGGTTCACTGACATCTCCACCGATTCCCAGTAACATTCCAACCACGACACTCGCTATTGGCTCGCGGAAAACCATCTGGATGGTGCGCTGTGTTGCCAGGCGCATACGTTCACACCGCACGAGCCACCCGTCCCCAGCTGTAATCAGCGGGGTTTCCTTCAGAACCAACGTCCCAATGACGTGGCGCTTGCGCAAGCTCGCCTCATACGCGCTCCGCTCGACATCGAATGGGCGAACGGTGCCCGACACGTTGAGCTGCATGCCACGCAACAACACGGGTTCGGGCGGGAGCGTGACGAGAAATCCATACCCGTTTTCGCTCCGGACAAGGACACGTTGCTCGAGCCAATTCGCACGTACGTCCGAGACCGTAACCGTCTGCCGGGTCAGGACCGTTGGCACGGGTTCTGGCATCCATTGATACCATGCCATGCGACCAGCACCGGCCATACAGGCTACCAATAACCAGCACAGTCGTCGATCCTGTGGACGCAACACCATACAAACCCCTGCCACCGCACCGATAAGCACCGTAGCTAGTTCATACCAATCTTGTGCCACCATTCCAACCACCCACGCAACGACCACCAACCATACTGTCTGCATCGTGCACCTCGCTGATTGTTCAACCGACGCAGATGTCAAAAAAGGTACGCCTGGTTTGATGCGATCATGTGCAATTGGGCAATAAAAAAACGTGCACATCAGCGATGTGCACGTTTTTGTGTCATGGGAGGAGCGTGAACGGTTGAAGAACCTTCTCTGGAAGGCCACTGAACACTGGTGCCAGAGTTCTGCTCGGGACATGCGGTAAGCGCACGCTTTCCTCAGTACCAATACGGAAAACGGTATGCAAATGCTCCCTGCATGCGTTTCTTTTGCCTGTGGCAGGCGAGCAGAACGCCGCTAGCTGTCTGGTTCTGTGTCGGCGTAGATGGTGCAGAGCCATACGGCTCGCTGTACCGCCTGCTGGATCGGGTCAATGTATTGTGTGCCGTTCCACACCGCCGAAACCGCAACACTCCCGCTGTCGACGAGGTGGAGTTGCACGATACAACGTGGGATTGGCATCGGTGCATTGGTCAGTCCCAACGCACCAAGAGTGACCGCACTCGTGAGAACCGGCCTGCGAAACACCTCGACCCGTGTCTCGCTCATGGTGACGCGCCAGCGCAGTGCATCGGGCCGATTCCGCATCACGCGATCGATTTTTTGAAAGAGATG
>CANHPK010000041.1 GCA_947462525.1 Roseiflexaceae bacterium
ATGATGATATATGTAGAAAATTGTGGTTGACTGGGGGAAAGCTGCGAACATATAATCATGCAAGTCCAGCAAATAACTCTTGACATCGCGAAAACACACTGATTCGGGAGTGCAGGACAACGCACGCGGGCACACCGCTACGAGCAACGTAAGGAAGGGGGGTGACAACAATGGCAAATCAAAACGATTTGGTTCCATCACAATGGAAGTCACTGTTCACCAACGAAGAGTGGTTGGTACACGGCATCGTCGTCAAGTCCATGTATGGTTTCTTGGCAATCGCAGTGGTAGCACACATTTTGGTGTGGTCCTGGAAGCCCTGGTTCTAGTCTATTAACCGCCAGTGGCGCATGAGGGAACTCATCACCATTGTGCAGAAACGAGGGAAGCATATGTCAAACCGACCTATTGAATTCCGATCCGCTGTTGTCGTGGTTACCCTTTTGGGTGTTGTGATGGCTCTGTTGAACCACTTCGTGGTGCTGAGCTCAGCCAACTACAGCTCGGTCTTCGGCGCACTCGGTAAGTAATCCGACCGTTTTTCCCCCTTGAGGAAAAACCGCGCGGGTCGAGCGACACCCGTTCGACCCGCGCATTTTGTTAGCTTTATTTTTGGAATAGCCAGTGGTGAGGACGCAGGCATCCCAGTTCGCGATCCACCACATGCTTGAAAGCGAGTGTCTGCGATGTCTGATGCGCCACAAACGCCACTGTTGCAACCCGATGGTGAGTATCGCGCTTCAATGGCTGCAGCGAGCACGACAGGCGCAGGCCCACGCGCCGCCGTGTATACGTTCGAAGAAATGGAAGCGCACTACAAGCGCCAGGGTGGAACACTCGCCGAGAAGATCTTTGGGCATGACCCATTAGACTTCTGGGTGGGGCCATTTTATGTAGGGCTCTTTGGTGGTACCGCAATCTTGGGTATCATCTTGGGCGTGCTTGGATACTTCTACCAGGTCTTTTTCTTGGAGTCGAGCTTCAATCCATTGGCAACTGCCCTCGAACCACCACCGATTAGTGCTGGATTGAGCATCGTGCAATGGGGTGAGCCCGGATTTGCCTGGCAATGGACTGTTGCCTGGTCGACAATTGCATTTGTGAGCTGGATGCTCCGCCAAGTCGACATCAGCCGCAAGCTGCACATGAGCTACGAGATTCCGATTGCATTCGGTGCAGTGGTTTCGTCGTGGGTGACATTGCAGATTTTGCGTCCGATTGCTATGGGTGGCTGGGGTCACGGCTTCCCATTGGGGATCACCCATCACCTCGACTGGTTGGCAAACATCGGCTACCAGTATTTCAACTTCTTCTATAATCCGTTCCACGCAATTGGTGTCACGTTGCTGTTTGGCTCGACGCTGTTCCTGCACATGCATGGATCGGCCATTTTGAGTGCTGCACACCGTCCCGTCACCGAAAAGAATGTTGACATTTACTGGCGCAACATTGTTGGGTACTCCATCGGCGAAATTGGTATCCACCGCCTAGCCTACTGGGCAGGTGCTGCATCGGTTCTTTTTGCCAACGTGTGTATCTTTATCTCAGGTCCGTTGGTAAAAGACTGGAATGCCTTCTGGTCGTTCTGGGATCGCATGCCAATCTGGAGCGGTACTGGTGCAGGCATTGTCCTGATTGGTGCCGGTCTGGTGTTTTCGAAGCGTGCCAACAAAAACCAACCACCCATTGACCTCGACAAAGAATCGACGGGTCGTGGATTGGAAGGGAATCTCGGCGACGCAACCGAAGTACCGTTGATGAAGCGCATCTTTGGAATGGGCCAAGTTCTTCCGATTTATCTGGGCACGTGGGGCCTGATTGCTACTGTCGCCATGTTTGCATGCTTCATGATTATTCTGACCAGCATGCTCCATGAAGTCGGCAATGCACCCATTAACTTCCTGCGTGAACTGTGGAACCTTGCGGTGATGCCACCTGCAGCCAAATACGGGATGTCATGGAATGTTCCGTGGTATGACGGCGGTGATTATCTGGCAGCCACACTGTTCCTCTCCTTGTCGGTCATCGCATGGGCTGCACGCTTGTGGGAACGTGCCGGCAAAACGGGGCTTGCTCCGCATCTGGCAGTCGGGTTTTGGGGAGCACTGTTCCTCTTCTTCTCGATCTACGTGTTCCGCCCCATGTTGCGCGGTTTCTGGGCTGATGCACCGGGGCATGGCTTCCGGGCTGTGCTGGACTGGACCAACTACGTCAACATCCAAGTGGGTAACATTTACTACGATCCCTTCCACATGATTTCGATCTTCTTCTTGCTGGGCTCGACCCTCGTGCTGGCCATCCATGGTTCGACCATCTTGGCAGTTGCGAAGTGGGGCGGCGAGCGTGAACTCGACGAAATGCTGGTAGAAGGATCGGGAACGCACCGTGCGCAGCTCTTCTGGCGGTGGACGATGGGTTTCAACGCAAACTCGTACAACATTCACTTGTGGGCTTGGTGGTTTGCGATGCTGTGCGGGATTACTGGCGGGATTGGAATCTTGATGAGCGGTACGCTTGTCGATAACTGGTTCCTCTGGGCACAAGATGCACACATTGTGGCGCCAATGTCTACCGTTGATTGGTCGCAGTACATCTTCAATCAATAACGGAATAGGCGCGTTCGTTCCGCGAGCGCGCCATGCAACCGCAGAAGATCCTGCAAGAGAGGAACGCATATGTCTCAGAATGGAAGCGCATTCCCTCCATTGAGCGAAGATAACAAGTTCAATCTGGTCGCGGGTATTGTTGCCGCAGTGACCATGGTTGCGAGTGTCATCGCCTTCTGGTGGATCTGGTGGCTGGTACAACCTGCAGCTGCTGCGCCGATCCCATCGTCGCCGGTGTACGCAAACTACGACCCTGCACACAAAAACCTGAAGCCAGAGTCGTTGGCTGCAATGCAGGCCTACACAGAAGCAAACGAACAACCACAGAACGTCCAGGTACTCAAAGGCTGGTCGACGGCCCAGATTTCGGCATACATGGTGGCACAAGTCTCCGGTGGATTGAAGGTCGATTGTAGCTACTGCCATAACGTGGCAAACTTTGCTGACGATTCGAACCCCAAGAAAGCCACCGCACGCGCCATGTTGCTGATGAGTGGTGATCTCAATCGCAAATTCATCAACAAACTGCCGTACATCCTCGAAGGGCAAAAGATCGGCTTCGAAATCACCTGTGCAACCTGTCACAACGGCCAACCACAGTTGACAGCGGGTACGTACCCACGAGCAATCCAGAACTCGTTGCCAAACGACTTCCGCTTGCCTTTGGATCGGAACTACCCAGGCGGTGTGGTGATCACGGGTGACAAAACGAAGTCACTCGACGAAGCAGAAATCAACCAAAACGTCATGTACCACATGAACGTCAGCCTCGGTCAGGGCTGCACCTTCTGTCACAACGCACGCTACTTCCCCGCCACGGGTGTCGAGCAAGGCGGTCGCGATCAGAAGCACTACGCAATTCTGATGCTGCAGATGTCCAAGTACATGAAGGAAAACTACGGTTCCATCATGGCAAACAAGGACCCATCCTGCTGGATGTGTCACCAAGGTGCAGTGATCCCGCCGGGCGCAGCGAAACCAGGGCAAATCCCTGACGTACTGAACCGCTCATCGCGACCACCGACACCGTAATCCCCTCCGACAGTCGCCGTCTGCATGCCAGACGGCGACTGCTTCAGACAGCTCGATGCGGTTGCATCACCTACCAACGAGGAGCCCCCAATGGCAGCCGAACCCAGCATCCACCTCCCCCCTACGGTCATCACACAGACCGGCGTCAAAGAGATTCTGGCGAAGTCGATCGCACTGATGAAGCCCGTGACGTGGTTCCCGCCTTCAATTGCCTTTGTTTGTGGCGCAATTGCATCGGGGACAACCACCTTTGGCTTTGTCGACATTGCACGGATTGCGCTGGGGAGCTTCTTGGCTGGTCCCATTTTGTGCGGGTTGTCGCAGGTCATCAACGAGTATTGCGACCGTGAAGTCGATGCAATCAACGAACCCAACCGGCCGATTCCGTCAGGAATGGTGTCCTTTCGGCAGGTGTTCATCACCATTGCGGTCTTGACTGTTATTAGCATCGGTATGTCGTTTGTGTTTGGAATGCCGGTCGTGTATTTAACCTTGATTGGTATTTTTTTGGCGATTGCTTATAGTGCCGAACCGCTCCGCGCCAAACGGCTCGGGTGGATAGGCAACGGGTTGGTGTCGGTGTCGTACGAAGGACTGCCTTGGATCGCAGGCGCAATGTCCTTTTATGTGGCAGGGCAGACCAACATCATGGGCAGTCTCGTACTGGCTGCTATTTTTTCGTTCGGTGCGCACGGCATCATGACGATCAACGATTTCAAAAGCATTGACGGCGACCGATTGATGGGGATTAAGTCGATCCCCGCGCAAATGGGCGCAGATTGGGCTGCAATGAGTGCCGTGATTACCATCAACGCAGCGTTGTTTTGTGCCACGCTGTACATGCTCGGTACCGGCAACACCACTGCCGCTGCAATCATGTTTGTGTTGATGCTGGGCCAGATTCCCACGCAGCGCAAGTTCCTGCACATGACCGATCCACGGGCACGGGCTATTTTTTACAATGCCAGCGGTGTGATGATTTTTGTGTGGACCATGGTTGCGTCGGCAATCGGCATTCGTTCCTAAGCAACACGTGCAGGTATTGCGTATGTATTGTACGGACGAGCCGCAATTTCGGCACTCTATAATCACTACATGCCACCTACCGTCGGGACTTCATATGACCATCGAGTACACCGCCGAGCAACTTGCACTGCGTGACCGGAGCATCTGGACCAAGGTCCAGGCGATACTTGCACCGACACAGTTCATTGCGTTCATCATCAGCGCGATCTATGTGTACACGGCGTGGCGCACGCAGACCGGGTACGAAGAAGCCACCATCACGATTATCGTCAAGATTACGCTGCTTTGGCTGATTACGATTACTGGGATGATTTGGGAGAAAGAAATCTACGGGCACTACTTTCTCGCCAAAGAATTCTATTGGGAAGACGTCGGCAATGCAGTTGCGATTGTCACCCATAATCTGTATTTCATTGTGAAATATCTCGGCTGGGACGACAACGCAGTCATGGCGACCATGCTGTTTGCCTACGCGACCTACCTGATTAATTGTGGCCAGTTTATCCGTCGTGGAATCCTCGCCGGCAAACAACGCCGGCTCGCGCAGAAAGGAGTATGAGATGACCCGCTCACGTGCCGTTGTGATGTCTGCAGCAGAGACTGTTGCCGTCCGTGACATCGAACTTACTCCTGCGCTCGCCACTGACGTGACCATCCAGACCCTGTACACATCGATTAGCGCAGGGACGGAACGCATGCTGTATGCAGGGCATATGCCGCATCCGATGTTGCAGTTCCCTGTCATCCCCGGGTACGAAACCGTCGGACGCGTGATCGCTGTGGGCGCAGATGCACCAGCTACGCTCCTCGATACGATTGTTTACGTCGGCGGGGCGCGGTGTTATGTTGATGTCAACCCTGCATGGGGTGGCCAATCGAGCGTGTTGCATGCAGACGGCCAACGGGTGGTGACCCTCGAGGGGATCAAACCGGAACACGGCGTGTTTTTGGCGCTGGCCGCTACGGCACTCCACGGCGTCGATATGGCCGGCGACATCAGCGGCAAACGTGTGCTCATCCTTGGTCAAGGACCGGTCGGCCAACTTGCGGCGCGGATTGCAACAGCCAGGGGCGCACATGTCATTGTGAGTGATGTCCACGCAGAACGCCTGGCACATTCACGTGCCGAGCTGATTTGTGATGTGTCCACACAATCGCTGAGCGCATATGGTGTCGCGGATTGTGATGTGATTATCGAGGCGAGTGGCAAGATGGATGCGGCGGCCTCGGCAATCGGGGCGCTTGCCCTGAATGGCACGATTGTTTTGCTCGGGTATTACGACACCATTCAACTGCCGTATATGCCGTTGTTCCTCAAGCAGGCACGCCTGCTGACCTCCAAAGAATGGGCTCCTGGTGATTTACAGCGGAGTCGTGACTTGATGCAGAGTGGCATTTTGGATGTCAGCACACTCATCACGCACCACGCGACGCTTGATCAGATATCGACCGCGTATACAACGGCACTCTTTGACCCACATTGTCTCAAGCTGCTGCTGACCTGGTAGGTACAGCCTAGAAAAGGGGAGCACCATGGCTCCACGCATGTTAGCAATTTATGGGAAAGGCGGGATGGGGAAGAGTTTCTTCACCTCCAACCTGACGTCGCGACTTACATTCGACGGTTTCCGTGTGTTGCAGCTGGGCTGTGACCCCAAACACGACTCGTGTAACACCGTGTTCGGTGGGCATTCATTGCCGACACTCGGTGAACAGTGGCGTATCTTCAAAGAACAAGGGCGCGAAGACGAATTGAGCGTCGGCGATGTTATCTTCCGCAGTCAGTTGCGCGACGATGCAGTATTGTACGGATGCGAACTGGGCGGTCCAGAAGTCGGGCGTGGTTGTGGTGGCCAAGGTATTTCGTCGGGATTCAAAACCCTCGAAGGACTGGGCTTGAGCAAGTGGAACCTCGACTATGTGGTGATGGACTTCCTCGGTGACGTCGTCTGTGGCGGCTTCGCAACACCACTTGCACGCTCATTGGCAGAGCAAGTCATCATCGTGGTCGGCCACGATCGCCAATCACTGTATGCAGCCAACAACATTGCCAAAGCAGCTGCGTACTTCCGGAGCATGGGCGGCACGACATCGGTGCTGGGGTTGATCGTGAATCGTGACGACGGCAGCGACACGGCAGATACCTATGCCAAAGCAGTCGGTTTGCCGATCCTGGCACGTATCCCGTTGAGCCGCAAAGTACGTGAATTGGCAGATGCCTGTCGATTGGCTCTGGAAGACGAGCAGTTCAATACAATTTTTGGTGAACTTGCCAGCAAAATCGCCAAAAACGAAATCCCGCCGTGCGATGATTACACCGCACTCGAATATCATGACTTTTTGCGCGTCTTTGGTGCCGAAGAGCCGGAAGGCCGACCAGACTCGGCATCGGCAGACGAACTGTTTGCGGGCACAACCGCCAACAAAAAAGCGATCCCGATGCTGTCGCTGAGCCCATCGGTGATCCCCCAGGTCCAGACGGACGACCCGGTCCAGCTCAAAGTCAAGCAGGTCATGGAAGCAATCGGCTTGTATGTCACTGACTTGAGCAGGAACGACCGCGACGGCGTCACGGTGACATCGGGTGCGGTCGAAATCCGAATAGGGACAATCGACGAACTCGACAACAAAGCAGCGTTTTTGTCTGCGTTGCGTCGTTCGGGCCAAGAATTTAGTTATGTCGATTTGCGCGAGATGGACGCACCGTCGTATCGCTGAGGAACTGTCATGACACCAGTCGATCCACAAGAACTCTATCGGGTTTTGGTAGATGTGCTCAAAGTCAAACGCACACCGGTCGCAATTACGTATTGTCGTGATGCAGCGCCTGCAGGGTACGAACCCGCACAGGTCGTTGCCTGCGGTATCGTCCGTGAGGCGGAGAGCGGCAAGCGGATCTATGTCGATGCAAAGCATCATGACTGCTATGTCGGCTTGTGGCATCTGGGGTTGTTGCCCAAAGCGGCACCCCTGATCACCGAAGGTGAATATTTGATCATGGCACAGGGATTTTTCACCCCTGAGGCTGCCAAACGCAACAAAGCACAGAGTGAGCGCTTGCCGGACGGGAGCATTGTGGCACTGGCTGCTGCACCGCTCAACGATGTGCCGGCAGGCGTCCATATCGATACAGTCATTTGCGTTACTGATGCGTTGCATGCGATGCAAATCGCCGGTGCTGCGTCGGTGCGGGAAGGGACGTTCCCGATTGGTGAAGTCGGCCCGTCGGCGTGTGCGTCGATTTTTGCTACGCCCATCAACAAGCAAAACAGCGTGTTTGCAACCGGGGATGGCGGCGGTCGGATGCACAACAAACTGTTGCCGGGCGAGTTGTTCGTTACTATTCCTGCCCACCATTTTCAGCATGTGTTGGATTTGGTGGCGAATTTTCGCTTTGATCCCGCCAAGATGCGCGAGTTGATTATGCCGTCACACGCGCCGCAGCAGGCAGAGTAGGTATTTGGGGCTGTCAAGTGGCGACACTTGTGGCGATACATGTGAGAGGAGCACCATCATGGGTCCATCAACGTCCGGATTGGTCATGTGTTTCATTCCATTGGGGCTGGTCATCATTGGGTTTATTGTTGCTGCGTACTTCACCAACAAGCAGGCAACGGGCGCGTATTTGCGCATTGACCCCGCATCGGTAAAAGACGAATAAACTCGAACCGGCAATAAGAGGCATGAGCCTCTTATTTGCAACATATGTAGTGTAGTCTCTGCAGTACAGAAAAAAGGGGGCATTGTGGCTGAAATCATTGAACTCAATCAGAGTGGCGCGACCAAATCCCCGTGCAAACTCCACCCGCAATCCATGTGCCCAGCATTCGGATCATTGCGCATATTGACGCGGCTCGAAGGCTCACACCCGGTGATGGCGACCGACACCGGTTGTCTCTATGGACTCACGTTTGTGACGCACTTTTATGGTGCGAGTAAATCGATATTGGCACCGCAATTGGGCACCGCCGAACTGATGAGTGGTCAAGTGGTCGAAGGGACCCGTGCCGCCATTGAAGTGGCTGGGAAAGAACCTGGGGTCAAGTTGATCCCCGTGGTGTCGTTGTGTGTGGCCGAGACAGCTGGTATGCCCGAGGAACTCTTGCCCAAAAAGAGTGGCGACGCCGATGTCGTGCTGGTACGGGTACCGGCATATGCCATCCATTCGCACCCCGAAGCCAAAGATATCGCCGTCGCAGCGCTGCTGAACCGACTTGCCGAACGCGAAGGCCCGGTGGTCGACAAAAGTGTCGTGCTGTTGGGTGAAGTCTTCCCGGCGGATCCGTTGTTGATCGATGCGCTGCTCCGGCGGATGGGCGTCAGCGAGACGATCTTCTTGCCGGGACGCTCGATCGAAGACTTCCGGCGGGC
>CANHPK010000042.1 GCA_947462525.1 Roseiflexaceae bacterium
GCAGACGAAATGACTGCCGAACCATTGAAGTCGCATCCGGTCGGCAACGTCACGCCCGCAGGGGTGGAGCCGACGGTGATCGACGCGAGGTCGAAATGTTGGACATCACCGGCAGCCAACGTGAGTGGGCTTGGGACCGTATACGCATCATCGCCGTTCGGCCATTTGAGCGAGAACGTCACGTCGCTGAGCGACGAAGCGCCGGCATTTTGGATGCTGAAGCGCGTCGTCAGTTCATCCGAGAAGCAGCTCTTCATGGCTGACGGCAACACAATCGTGCCGCTGGCGTCGCTTGCACGGAACCCGTTCGAAATCGGCTGCGTGCGGATGACCGAATCATTGGCCACCTGCATCATCGTGGCGATTAAGGGTTGATTCGAGGTGACAACTGCACCATATCGTGCCGTGCTGGTCAAACTCGATACGGCAGATACCGACAACGACGCGCTCGCCATGCTGGGGATGACCCGGGCGGCACCGGTGGTGTCGAGCAGTTGATAGTTGACGGTGGTCGCTGACCCCGCATCATAAAATGTCAAATTGAGATTTGCGGGCTCGGTGCCGACATTCATGTACGAAATCGAAGTAACGTATTTGGCGTCGTATGCATTGGTTGCTGCCTGCGCAGTGCCGAAACTGGCGATGACCAAAACGAAGACGAGGCCGAGTTGGAGGAGGGTGCGGCGCATGAATTCCATGAGAACCTCTTTCTGTACCTCTCTACCATACCCACCTGGGTGCCACTATGCAATAATACCTTTGGGTTATAGAGGGGTAGTATGCGACGATTTCTTGAAAAAACCATGCTTGTGTGCATGATGGCTGTCTTGCTTGGCTGTGCGGCGCCGGCTCAACCTGCGATGGGCGATGCGACCCAAGTCCCTGCAGTCGCAGGGATGGGCTTGATGCGTGGCCAGCTGCTCGACCAAAACAACCAACCATTGGCAAACCGTACCGTTCGGCTCGCCGCGGTGTATGGAGAGGGCGACCAACAAGCCTATATCGCCGATGATTCGGGTGGTGTCGGTGGCGTGACCGATGCGGGTGGTGCATTCATGATTGCAAACATCCCGCCCGGCAAGTATGTTGTGCTGTTGGTACTGCGCGAGGGGATTTCGATTGCCTTGATGCAAAAAAACGGCACGGAGCGCATCATCGAAATCCGTCCAGACGCACTCTTTGATCTCGGATCAGCGGCTATTTCGATTCCTCAATAGCAGGGTTTGTCCGCATGTCATCGACAAAAACCTGCTGTTGTGCGCCTATCTGCGCATGTGCCTGTCTAAGGATGGGTATTTGCTCATCACGTCGGTCTACCAACGCGCAGAGCGTTGCGGCAGTGACATGTGTGATGGGCACGTGCCACGCGGCCAATCCAAGATCCTCCATCAGAGCGGCTGCCTTGGGCAGGTACCCGATGACCACGCATGTTCCACCGCTGCGCATCCGCAAGATGGCCGCGTGCATGCGGGTAGCGATCAAACAATCGAGTGCCGCATAGGCAAATGCCAAGGCAGTCGGATTATCGATGTCGGGCATCACCTCGACCGCGCAGGCCGCGCGCTGGGCAATCCGTTGGGTCACCAGGCGATCATCCCAGGCCGGGTTGGCCTCGCGGCATTGGCTATAGAGTTGGATGCGCCAGCCATGTGCTGCATAGTGCTCGATGGTGGCGACAAGCGCGTCTTCGTACGCGGTTTGCCCACGAAACGACGGATACTGTGCGCCCCAATCGAGTGCAACCACCCCCAGTACCGGTTGACGGGGAGAGGTGTGTGAAACTGCTGTAGTGTTTTCTGTGTGCCATGCCATATCTGGTGCATTGCGGTGTGCTATCCCCCATTCGCGGAGGAGCATACTCGTCGCCGAATCGCGGGCGTAGATACGATCTGCCTGACCGAGGATCCAACGGAGCACACCGCGAAACGGTGGGTTGGTACATGGTCCTATCGATTGCGGCAACAACACCAGCGGTCGTTGCCAGGCGCGTGCAATCAGCAGATCGGCTACCAACCAGAGGTCCCACCCCAAGAGACGTCGCCAGGGATGTTTCGCTGGCTCGTCATACAGGTACCCCCCACCACTGGCATAGACCACATCGGCACTGAGATACGCCGCGAGACTGGCCCGTTCGGCATCATCGAGCCCCCACCGAGCGCTTACCCCCCATCGACCCAGGAGCACCGCACACATCAATGCGACCGCACGGCGTAGCCGTGTGCCGAGTGGGGCTATGGTTCCATCGTCGGCATAGACCCAGGCATGGATGCCCCGGACGACGGTTGCATGGGGGAAGGCAGGCGTCACGGTCGCGGGGAGTGCCGCGGCAACAGTGATATGTGCAACGGGGAACAGTGTGTTGATGAATGCATACTGCGCCTGATGGATAGCCGCATCCCCCACATTGCCGCTGCCATGCAGATGCGAAATGACGATGTGGCGCGGCGGCCAGACGGGTGTGTCGGTCAACCGGAGTGAGCGCGCGGCGATGAGTACGTAGCCGACGCCGAGCACACCTTCGCTCAGCAGTTGGGCAGATACTGCGCCGGCTATGCCGCCTTGGGCTATCAGCCATGGTGCCGTTGCCCACACGATGGTGACGACCAAAATCTGCACGGCGATTCTCCGACGGATGTGCCCTTCCATCAACAAAATCAATACCCCACTAAAGCTCAGTGCTTTGAAAAAAGGCACCCACGCAAACGCAGGCAGGAGCGCGGCACTCGGGCGAAAGCTTTCGCCATAGAGCAGCGGCAATACCCATGGAGCGCCGTAGACCACAAATATACCCATGCCGAGCGCATAGATGAGCATCAGGAGGAGTGTTCGACGCAGCAAGAGACGTCGCGCAGCTGGATCTTTTTGTGCATTCAGATGCGGTAATGTCGTCTGGAAGAGTACGGCAGGGACGATGAATGAGTAGCCCACGAGGCTCCACGCACCACGATAGACACCGACCGCGCTACTCAGCATCATGCTCCCAACCAAGATGGTCGTGCTTTGGGTATACAGTTGGGCGCAAATGTCCGAAATAACAAACGGCACTGCACCCGTCAACGTTCCCGCCCTGGTACTGCCAACCTGTCGCCAAACGCACCACCCGACACAAATCGCGGTGGTACATGCGACAGCGAGTTGCAGCATCACAATGGGAAGGAGTGCAGTCGCTACGCCGCTGAGTACCCCCGCCAGCAACGCGACCGGTGCAAGCAGTTGGATGGACGCAACCAGCGGGTGACGATTTTGGGCGCGCAACACCTGAAATCCGGTTGCACTGAGCGAATCCACCAGCACGGCTATCAACCCGATGGCGACAACCTGGGTTGGGAGGTTAGGAATCCACACAACGGCAATCGCCCCAAATACCATCCAAACAGATATTTTTATGGTCAGGATGCGACGCACTGCCGAACCGAGAATTGCGTGTTGACGACTCTGGCTGTCGAGGAGCCACGTGTCGAGCCCTGCCCCGAGGAGCGCACTCGCTACCGCCAGCCAGGCATACAAGAGTGCATATTGACCGTACCCAGATACCCCGAGGGTACGCACAATCAACACCTGTGCGACACCAGCAAGGATCTGGCCAACAGCGGTACTACTCAAGACGGCACTAATGTGTACCCCCCAAGGACTCAGCGTGCGGAGTGCCATGGTGCCCCCCTGCGTGCGATGAGGAAGCAACCGAGGATGACTCCCCACAGCGATGCGTACCCTACCTGGATGATCTTCTGGATGCGCCACTGCGCCCGCTCGCGGTGCCCTGTGGTAGGCTTACCGTCGCGTGCATTAGTAGACCGTAATCCAAAGCGAAATGCCAGATGCTCTCGCGCTACCGATACGCCATACCACGCATACCAGACGTGCACAGCCACCATGCCCACGGTGTACCCATGCGCCGCATGTGCTGCATGCTCCGGGGTTTGCCAGGCATCATGCAAAACACGCAACGCTGGATCATATGCACAGGTGTAGTTGAGGTAAAGGAGGCGCAGCGCATATTCGACATCTTCGCCCGAACGACAGCGTGCGCCTGCCCCTAACTGCGTGTCGAACCCTCCCAGCGTACGTGCCGTTGGCACATGAATGATCATGTTGTTCCCTTGCCCCAATGATTCGAGGATGGCAGTGGGTTGCTGTACCTGCAGCGCAGTGGGAGAAGTGCGCAGTGCCAAACACACATTGCCATCAGGGCGTGACGCCCAGGCAATTGTCCCCGCAGGGGTGGGTGCGTGGTGGAGGGTCCAGTCTGTACCGGTTGGGTGGGCTGCACCAAACCAGAGCGCGACCTGGGGGGATGTGGTGACGAGCCGGCGGGCAACGGTGAGCCAGTCGTGCTCGGGTACACAATCGTCGTCACAGACCACGAGATACGCGGTCTGACAGACATCCAGCAAGATGTTGCGCGCGTTGGCCAGCCCGCTCCCCGGGTGATGCAGGTAGTGGATGGTGTCGGGCAGTGTCATCATGGTCGGTTGCGACGACTGGTCAACAATTAATACGGGCACATCACCTATGCCTTCGAGCTGTTGGAGATGTGCGACCCACAGCGCAAGGCGCTCGGGACGATTGCGCGTTGCCAAACCAATGGTGATCACGTCGACACCGCGCGATTACCGGGAGCGGCCGTTAACCAACCGGCATACCAGCACAAACGGAGCCACGCATACCCCAGCCAATAGTGCCAGCTCGTCGCGATGAGTGCATCACCAAGCGCAACCAGCGGCATCATGCCGAGGATGCACCAACGCACAACGGTCGGTAGGTGTCGGACCCAACGTCGTCCAGATCCAGCCGTGTGACCGACCTGCGCCCAGGCCTTGCCATAGCGAAAAAGCCGGCGTGACGCGGTGCTCCACCCATCGGGTTGAGGGCGATGGGTGATGCGTGCAGTTCGCACAACTGCCAAAGCCCCCAGCGTTGCGAGGCGCATCGTCAATGCTGTGTCTTCGCCGGCGGGTTGGGTATAGCGCTCGTCAAACCCACCGACCGCCTCGAACGCGTCCCGGCGTACGACCAGGCACATGCTCATCAGATGAACGACATCGGACGATGTCGTCGACGCATACTGTGGCCCACACATCACGCGGTGCATACAGCGGCGCCAATAGCGGTCGGTTGGGCTATCTTCGAGGACGGGCCCTGCTGCAATAACCCCTGCAGACGCACATTGGCTGAGCAACGCATTAAGAGTGGCAGAACTACAATCGACGTCGTCGTCAAGAAAGCAGAGAAAGGCAGTGCGTGCACCCGCTGCCCCCCGGTTGCGTGCGGCTGCAGGACTCAGCAAGTGGTCGGTGACGATGGCGGTGGTACCGCCAACCGCACCCACACAGGGAGGGTGGACGACGACACACTCTGACCACCCATCCGCGCTGAGTGTTTGCACCATGGCGCGCACGCGGCTGGGGTCACGGGTCGGCACGATAATCCGCACTTGGTCACGCATACGCCACCTCGTTTGGCACAAGCCCATGGGCGGTGTACCAGCGCGGCGCAATGATTTGCCACGAATAGGCCCGCATATCGGTCACGCCACGCTGGGCTTGTGGGCTTTCTGCGCAGGACGTGCGGATGGCGGTGGCATAGGCTGCAACATCTCCAGGCGTTGCATAGATGCCGGCTGGGCCAAGGATCCGGCTACGGTCACCCAAATCACTGGTAATCACCGGGGTGCCTTGGGCCATGCTTTCGAGGATTTTGAGTGGGCAACGTGCTGCTGCTGCATCACACTGCCGCACCGGGTCGACGCTTGCAATTGCACCTGCCAACAGCGCAGGAATGTCGGCAACGGGGATATTGCCTAGCCAGTGAATAGTCTGTTCGCACTGTCGTTGTTGGGCCAGCTGGTGTAGTGCCGCGCGCTCGTGGCCGCTACCAGCAATCACCAACGGCACATCGCCTGCTGCAACCGCGTAGGCTTCGATCAGCAAATCGACTGCATGCGCACCGGTCGACAGATTGCCGGCGTAGACGATGTAGGTTGGCGGCAATCCGTACCGTTGACGGATGGTGAGTTTCTGTACTGCATCGGACTGTATCAGCTGGTTGTCGGAGAGTCCATTCGGTACGGTCTGTACCGATGGAATCCCCCGTGTCCGGAGGCGCTCTGTTTGCCAGTCTGTCGCACAGGTCGTTGTCGTGACGTGTGACGGCAACCAGCGTTCGAACATTCCCAACAGGTATTGCATGAACCAGTGCGCAGCATGATGCGACCCGGCTTCGTCGTCGTCACTATCGAGATGGAGGCGTGCGCCGCACCACCAGGCCGCAATGCAGGCTGCAATCCCATTCATCGGTTGTGCCTTGGCGATGACAATATCGGTCGGCTGGCGGCGCATCAGTTCGCGGGTAAATGCCACAATTGCGCACATGGCGGTCCAGACGAGCGAAAGGCCACGCAGGGCAATACCATCTGCCCCGACGTGCATCTGGGCGACGGGGATAACGGCGACCCCATCGATTGTCGTTGCCTGCGTCGGTGTGGTACGCGCATATGGGTCGAGGCACAAGAGGGTCACGGGGATTCCCTGGCTAACCCCATACGCAGCCAAGGGGATCATGCGTGCCCGTGGTCCAGGGTGCCACGGCGCACTGGTACAGACAATCACGATGTTGCGCGGGGTGTCCGTCATGATGAGTGATACCTGCGGTAGCGCCACATGGTGCCTAAAGCCGAGAACGCGTCGCGTGGGCGGATTTTTTTGCCGGCTCGATAGGGCCGACCCAGATAGTGGACCGGTACTTCGGCTATCTGATACCCACTGCGTACCCATTTGGCAGTCAACTCGGGGTCGATGTCGAACCGATCATTGTCGATGACCATGCGGTGCATCGTGTTGATGCGCCACATTTTGTAGCAGGTCTCGAGATCGGTCAGCTGTGTGCCATAGAGCAGATTGAACAACGCGGTCAAGAGATGATTGCCGAGGCGGTGAGTGAACAGCATACCAAGGGGCTTGTGTATCCCAAAGCGGGTCCCATAGACGACATCAGCGCCTGCCTGGATTTGTTCGAGGAGCAACGATAGCTCGTTTGGGTTGTATTCGAGATCTGCGTCTTGGATGACCACAACGGTATTGCGCACCAGCGGGAGTGCGGTCCGGATGGCAGCACCTTTCCCATAATTCTGTGGGTGACGTACCATCGTGATTTTGGCGGCATCGGGTTGTGCCGCTACGACGGCACCGGTGCCGTCAGTCGATGCATCATCCACAACGATGATATCGGTGATGTGTGGCAACGTCGTGAGCAGTGTCAACACCTGCCCGATTGTCTGTGCTTCGTTGTAGACCGGGATAATCACACTCAAAGGGATATTCATCGCGGCCCCCCTGCAACGGACGCAGTCAGTTCTTCGATTGCCTGAATCAGTGCCTGCCAACTGGGTTGGTCAGGTATGGGCGTGACGGGTGGTGTGCCCTGCACGTACGCCTGTTGGAGTGCGGCTGCCCATGCGTCTGGTGTGTTGGGAGCGACCACCTGGCGGACCGTGGCGAGCCCGGCCAGTGCACCGACATCGCTCACCAGGAGCGGTATACCAGCACTTGCAGCCAGCGTCGCCACCCCACTCACGCTCCCACTCTGGTACGGTAGCGCTACCACGTCGGCAGCAGCGAAATACGCTGCTACGTCATCATCAGGGATGTAGTGATCGACCACATGGATGCGCGCTGCGATCGTGCGTTCGCGACATTGTGCGCGTAATACAGGGTCGTTGTGCCACCATTCGCCAGCGAGCAGGAGGTGGATCTGTGGGGAGGTCCGTTGCATGGCAGAGAGCACGATATCGATGCCTTTGTACGGTCGCACAAACCCAAAGCAGAGGACGACAAATGCATCGTCTGGGATGGCGAGCGCATGACGGATGTTGACGGGTGGCTGCTGACGTTGCAAGAGTGCGCCATGCAACGGGAGCGGGAGGAACCGATGCGTCCGGTGCATCGGCGTGCTGTTCCCGAAGTGTACCACTGCGTCAGCGAGGGTCAACATCATCCGTGCAATCAGTGCCTGCCACTGCGGTGCGTCTGGCTCGACGAGTTGATGGTTGAGGGCAATCGTCGCAATTCCACGCATGTTTGCCTGCGCCACCAACATAAGGAGGAACGGGACCCAGTACGGGGTCCACCACTGCCAGATGACGATGTCGAAGGCCTGGTGTCGCACCGTGCTCCAGGCAGTCACCCACGCGATGGGGTTCCACCCATGGATTCGAGCCTCGAAGCGACACGAGAGCGTCGACCCTGTCGCCGGACGTGGATTGCCTGGGAACAAAGCCGAGGGGTACAACGGGTCGATGGCCCAACAGGTCACGTCATGCTCTGCGCGCAGTGCATTGACCAGCATCGTGCTGAACTGGGCAATCCCGCCGCGGAACGGGTTAACCGGCGCCACAACGAGGATGCGCAATCGTGGTGCGGTGCCATCAGCCGTTGGCATCGGGTAACCCAAACACGCGATTCGCATTGTGCCAGGTTGCCGCAGCGACATCTGCCACCGAACACCCCTTGCGTGCCGCAATGAACGCTGCGATTATTGGAACATTTGTCGGCTCGTTTCGCTTGCCGCGGAGCGGATGCGGTGAGAGGTACGGACTATCTGTTTCGATCAGCAGATGTTCGAGGCCCACGGCGTCGACGACGGCATGCATTTGGGTATTGTTTTTGAAGGTAATCGGACCACTCAACGACAATATACAGCCGATTGCAATACACGCCTCGGCATAGGCGACATCACCCGAAAACGAATGCATGATGACCCCATAGGGGTGTCTGACGTCGCTGAGGACCCGCAACGTGTCTGCGTGGGCCTCACGGCTGTGGATGACAATCGGCAGGCGGTGCGTGGCGGCGAGTGCAATTTGGGAGCGAAAAAGTTCTTCTTGGACCGCTACCGGCGCAATCGCATAATGATGGTCAAAGCCGATTTCACCGATTGCGACGACTTTTGGATGGACCGCAAGTGCACCCAGCTGGTCGAGCCAGTGTGGGTCGTTGGCGACCTCTGGATGATTGGGTTGCACCCCGATGACTGCCCA
>CANHPK010000043.1 GCA_947462525.1 Roseiflexaceae bacterium
CGCCGACGAACCGCGCCTGACAGGCTGATCGAAGCAAACCTCGCACCTGCACCGTGGCCCTGGCAAGAGCTCCAAAATATCCGCCGTCTCGCTGCCGTGCTGGCAGCTCGACGTACACAGTGAGGCACGTATGATCGCATTTCGCACGTTGTGGGCCGCTTGCGTCGATATCTTCGAAGAGCTGTTTTTGGTGTTTGCAGCCAATGCGCTTTGGTGCGCAGTGGCAATTCCATTGCCGTATTTGGTCGTAGTGTTTGCCCAACGCGAGCTCTACCTGGGCATGGTTGTCTGTGCACTGTTGGCACCGCTGCCGTTTGCGCTGGCCAGTGGTGGATTAACCACGTTGGCACGCCGATTTGTCGATGGCAAAGCCACGCCATGGCGTGAATTACTGAGTGGCGTGCGCGTCAATATGGGCCAACGTGTGAAGGTGATGTATGTCTGGGCAGGCGTATTCTACACGTGCCTCGTCAACATTTGGTTCTATGCGAACCAACCCGATTTCGCCTACGCATATTTCGTTGCGTTCTTTTTCGTCGATGTCGCACTCTTGTGGCTGACCCTGCTGGCATTTCTATTGCCCGTCCACGAGATCCTGGGCACGGCACCGCTGGGCAAGATTTTCCGCAATGCCTTGGGCCTCATGTTCTCGGTGGCGGGTGCGGCATTGGTCATCCTGGTGATCGGTTCGGCGTTGTTTGTGTTTTCGACGCTTGTATACATCGTCATGATTTTCTTTTTCGGTATGTTCTTGGCACTGTGGGGTACGCGCACCACCGACGTTGCCATCGCACGCCTGCAGGACAGTATCGCAGCCGAAGCACAGAAGGCCGACGAAGAGAGCGGCGAACGCCGTCCCGCAGGCCAAGTCCGCCCCAAATAACTCAGCGCAGCGTTACCCCACCATCGACCGGCAAGATAACCCCGGTCACGTAGCGCGCCTCGGCCAAATAGAGCACCGCCTGCGCGACATCTGCTGCCGTCCCCGCCCGCTTGAGCGGGATATGCGCACTCGCCTGGACTGTCCGTTGTGCATCCCAGTCCTCCGGGATCAACGCCAACCCGGGGGCTACTCCGTTGACGCGGATATCGGGCGCCAACTCGAGTGCCAAACTGTGTGTCAGTTGCGTCAACGCTCCCTTGCTGGCGAGGTATGGTGCATAGGCACGCCACGGTCGATAGACGCCGGCGTCACAGATGTTGATGACCGCACCCTGTCGTGCCGCCAGCCACGGCCGGGCCGCTTGGATAGCCTCGAACGCAGCCTCGACATTGATGCGGTTGAACCGCCCAAAATCTGCTCCCGTAGCGGTGTCGAACGGGGTCCTCCCCCAAATGCCTGCGTTGTTGACCAACACATCGAGTTGCCCATAGTGTGCACAGACCGCGTCGACAAATCCCGCCGCAGCACCCGGCTGCATGAAATCTGCCTGATACAGAAACACCTCAGATCCCGCCGCCCGCAGGGTAGCTGCCAAGGCGATTGCGTCGTTGTATGCGTGATGGTAATGCACCGCCACGCGCATCTGCTGCTGTGCGGCACGCTGAACAATGGCTGCCCCGAGGCGATGCGCCCCGCCGGTCACGGCAATCACTGCACCGCTCTGCTGTGTGTTCATCGGTTTCTCTCCCGTGGTACGATATAACATCATACCAAGACGGGGGAGTCCATGCCCATACGAACGTTTATTTTTGATTTCGACGGTACCATTCTCGACACCGAGTCACAAGATTTCGTCGTCGTCGACGAAATGTGGAAGGCCCACGACCAGGTGCTCGAGCTCACCGAATGGCGCACTGGTCTGGGCACCACGGGCGGGTTCAATGCCTACGACGCACTCGAAGCACGGCTGGGCCGTAACATCGACCGAGCGCATTGGAAGGCCCACAATCACCAGCGACTCCTCGAACACTGCAGCGTGCAGAGTATTCGGCCCGGCGTGATTGCACTGTTCGACTATGCCATTGCACACGGCATCACGTTGACGGTTGGTTCGAGCGGTACCCGCGATTGGGTCCATCGGTGGCTCCACGAACACGGTATTTTTCAGCATTTCGCCACCATCGTGACGTCCAATGACGTCAGTGCCGTCAAACCGTCGCCCGAGATTTTTCTCACCGTCGCCGCCAATGTGGCTGCCCACCCGGCTGACTGCCTGGTCTTCGAAGATTCGGCCCACGGGGTCACCGCAGCCAACCGTGCCGGTATGCGCTCCGTCGCAGTACCAATCCCGTCCCTGGTCGACGCCTGGATGCCCGACACAGCCCTGCGCCTGCGCACCCTCGCCGATATCACGCCCGCCGAGCTGGTTGCCCGCGCCGCGGCAGCCCCACTCCCCAGCACGACCGCGTAGCACCACCATTGCTGCAGCATCACGCAGTTTGATATGAAAAACGCCCCAGGCACGATGCCTGGGGCGTTGTGTGTGCGCTGCGGCGCATCCACGGTTGGTACGACACTCTACCGTGTACGTTCTGGAGTGCTTGAGAGCGACGAAAACCGCACGCCGCACACATCCCGCACCGTTCCCCAAAACACTGCGTGGCTTTGCGCGCCATCGCAATGGAACAACCGAACAGAACCGGCATGGCCATGGAATGATCAGGCGCGGATGCCGCCGAGGAAGAGATCGACTAGCGCTTGGCTCTGCGCACGGGCGTCACGGTTGCGATGTGACGACATCGAAAACGGGTACAACATCCCCAAAAACGCCCATGTCGTCAACATCACGTCGAGCTGCCGTACCGTGCCTGCCTGTATCCCCGCAGTGATGATGGCCCGTATCGGCCCAATAAACTGTTGCTCATAGCGCACGCCGAACGACGCACGGTCCGTGTCTCGCAGATGTTGTAGCTCGACCATCGCCAAGCGCATCGCCGCACGTTGGACTCCATCGAGATCGAGCAACCCCGCCACAATAATGGTGAGTTGCTCGTCTATGGTCCCGCTGTGGTGTGTTGCCTGCGTGACAATCCGTTGGAGTTGCACCAAGGAATGCTCCATAATCGCCAACAACAGGGATTCTTTGTCGGTGAAGTGGTAGTATATCGACGCCTTCGAAGCGCCCACACCCTCGGCTATTTCGCGCATCGAAACCGCATGATACCCCGATGCCACAAACCGCATCGCGGCTTCGATGAGGATGCGTTCACGCAGGTCAATGGTCATTTAGGGCAATGCCAAGCGGAACAAAGGCCGTGGGTCGGCGCCCGAACCAGGCCATGGAATCGAAGCCACAATAATCAATATCGCCAACCCGAAGAAAATCACCGCCACGCGATGTTTGGCGACGTCGCTGGCTGCCTTCTTGACGCGCGCGGCACCAATGTGTGCGAACGCCACAGCAATGACCATCATGGTCATGTGTTCGACCGCCCAATAGCGCAACACGCCGTCCTTCATGGCCCCGCCAAAGTTGGCAAACGCCTGCTGCAACACGGGACTGAACACCCCATAGAGCAACAAGCCGAGCACCAGCTGGATGCTGGTCGTGTTCACAAACCACGACGCCCACTTGCTTTTTGTGTCATCCCAATGTGCGCCGTTGCGCCACCCGACAATCGAAGGAACCAGCGTCATCAGGGCGGTCACAACGACGGCCCAGCGCATCCACGAGTGCAAAAACAGGGTAATTCCGTATCCATCCATGGGGGACTCCTTTGTTGATCAGCGCACCAACGCGCTGGAGGGTTATACAGGTATTATACGGGGTTCCGTTCGTTCTGCCTACGGCGCAGCGCCGCCACCAACTGTCCAAACGGCAGGCACAGCAATGCCGGGACCATCGCAGCAATGAAGCGCGCTTGCTCGCCGTTTTCGGTCAAGGCGCTTACACCGACAATCGCACAGATCAACGATGCATGTACCCACCACACACTGCGCCAATCCCGTTGCCATAGCACACGCACCATCAGCCAGCCATGCAGCGCCAGCGCACCGGCACACAGCACCCGATACCCCCACACCGCGACGGATGCAGGGTGTTCGATGACCGTGTATACACCGCCATCATTGAGCCGGCGCATCTCGACGGGGATCGACAGCATCGCCCAGAGCAGGTCCAAACCCTGTGAAAGGGCAGCACCGGGGTACGCGATAATCCATCGCTTTGTTTCCGTCAGCAAGGCATTGCTGACGTCGCGGTAGCCGGCGCTGTTCATGTCGGCGGGCGCTGCCCGCATCGCCGCGAGCGCTTGTTCGGGGATCCAGGCGCGTGCGACATTCATGCCGGCATGACTGCTCCACGACCACTGGCCCAACACGGTGATGTGATAGGCATGCCACAGCAGGTTGGGTAGTAGCGGCAGCGCCAACCAGACATACGCTGCGCGCCTAGGCAGGTGGCGGGTCGTCGCCACAATCCACACCACCAGCAACGGCACCAACGGCATCATGAACGGCCGCAGACTATCGAGCCAGGCGAGACAAGCACCCACGAGCAACAGACCCGCACGCGTCACCAGCTGTCGCTCGAGCACGCGCACCAGGATGACCAATGACGTGCCCAACCAGGCATCGTAGACCATCCACACATTGCGGTCATAAAAGCGAAACACAAACGTCAGACCAACGATGGCCAATCCCAGCAACACTGCCCCAACCACGACCTGGCGCGGCGTGCTCCACCAGTCGCGTAGCGCCAACACGAGGCCAATGAGCATCACCGCACGACACAGGAACGTCAGATAGCCGATTGCATAGATCCCCGGGATGCCACTATGGACCAGCAAATACTCGATGCTCAACAGCGGGATAGGCATCGCCATGCGCATCTGTCCGAGATACGCAAGGTACGCTTGGATATCAGGGATTTCCGCCAAGTCAACGCCTTGCATCCAGTACGCGGTTGCATACGCATGCATCCCCTGCAGGCCCACTGCGGCCGCGGCAACGACTACACGCGTCGGCGCTGTGTACAGATAACCAAAACGGCGGATGACCGTCCACGCAAGCACGGTTACGCCCACCGCAAGGATGGGCTCGAGGTTTGCGACAGTACCGTTCAACGCACCCCAAAGCCATGGCGCGATCCACACAACGCCTACCGCAGGCTCGACCCACCACGCCTGCCTGCGCGACCACCACCACGCAACAGCAAACGGGATCAACAGCCAGACTGCCGCCAACCAACGCATCCACGGCTGGAGCAAAACCTGCGTCTCCATGCCGTACCAGCGTGCCAGCCGTGGCCGGTCGTCACCAGGACTGGTCAACACGGTGCTTCCACCGATGCCATAGTTGTCATAGCGTGCGGTCGTCAACGGTTCGATGTGGTCCTGTACGGGGTGGAACCCATAGGGCATCACTGTGCTATATCGACGCACCTGCGTACCCACAGCAAACTGCCAGGTCAGCGTTGCCCCGCGTACACGCACCGCGGTCGGTTCGTCATGCTGGAGGACAATCGTGGTGCGTTGCCAAACGGGCACACCCAGCCACTGCAACAACACTGCCTGCGCACGCAGCAGCGACACATCCAGGCTCCGATTGAGCACTGCGATGGGATCTTTGGGATTTTCCAACAACCATTGGAACGGCCGCGTCGTTGCGTCTTCGACAATACTCAGCTGCCCCTGGGTCAGCCAATCGGGCAGTGTGCCCGATCCAGGCGCTGTGGGTCTGACGATGGTATGCGCGCCCGCCGTGGGATTGACCACGATGAGCAATAGCACCATCATCCCTATGCGCCAAACCCAGGGCACCACAGATACCGTACGCAGTCGTTCCACGGTCATTCCTCATCCACGGACATTCATTCGGTGCCTGCACTATAGCATGGACCACCACCAGTGCCCACGGGGACACTGGTCCAATGGACGCTCCTAATGCCCAGCAGGTACGGTTCCCTTGGTCGGCGCTTTGACATTTTTGAGCAACAACCCTGCCACAGAGAGCACCGCCATGACCACAGCGGTCACGAGCATCGCCAGTGCATAGCCGGCGACCCCCGCCCCGCCATTGCTCGCCACGGCCCCCATCAGCGCAGCGCCAATCATCTGACCGATGCTAATCGTAATCGTCAATAAGGCTTGGGCCGGGGCACGCTCGTTGTCCGCTGTCTCACCCAGCATCATGTAGCGCAACGCAGCCCCCAACATCACGGCGATGCCCAACCCGAACAGCACCGAAAACAGATAGAACATGGCCATGCTACTCGCAAACAAGCCCAACACCAGCAATCCGGCAGTCATCAGCGCCATGCCGCTCAACACGACCGGTTTGGCACCAACAGAATCCAGCATCCGCCCCGACAACGGCGACGCAATGGCCATGGCCAAGACCAATGGCACCAATTGGAAGCTCGCAGCCGACGGGGTCATCCCCTGGGCACTGACCAACAGCGACGGGAGGTACAAAGTCACCGCCTCGGCAATCCCCGACCCAAATGCCAATGCCAGCACCAAGACGATCTGCCGTCGCCCAAACAGCGCCATCGTCACGACCGGATCAACCGCGCGGCGCTCGATCCAGACAAACACCGGCACTGCAATCAGTGCGCCCACAATTGCATACATGCCGACGCTCTGACTGCCGATTCCCTGCAAGCCATACACCAACGCAATCAAGATTGCACTCATCAAGACGCTACCCATCACATCAAACGGCTTGCCTTCGTTCCCACCCGTGTTTGGCAACAACCGCAGACCCAAACCGATAATCAACACTACGATGGGCACGTTCACCCAGAACAACCACGGCCAGCCAAAGATGAGCAACACGCCGCCGATAATCGGCCCCACCAGAAACGCAATCCCAAAGACTGCACCGATGAGTCCCAGCGCCCGTCCGCGTTGCTCAACGGGGAAGACATCGCCAACCACGGCACTCGCAACCGGGAAGATGCCGCCGGCACCGAATCCCTGAATGGCCCGACCCACCAACAACACCGTTACATCGGTCGCACTGGCAACCACCAACGATCCAATGCCAAACAGAACCACACTCGCCAGAAAACTCGTGCGCCGGCCGTAGCGGTCCGATGCCTTGGCCAACAACGGCGTCGATACCAGATTGGCGACAATATAAATCCCAAAAATCCACGACGCTGTCGACGTCGACATCCCAAACTGGGCGGTCATCGCTGGCAGCGCTGGCCCCGTCACGGCGATGTCCAACGCGGCCATCAACACCCCGAGGAACAACACCAGCAACAAGCGATTTCGTGCTTTATCATCCATCATGTCAATCTTCCATTCACATACTGACCTACCGGTCAGTGTACCACCAACAACCACTGCTGTGACACATCGTGCGAGAGGAGCTTGGTATACTACGGGTATTGATTTTATGTGAAGAGGTTCCTTATGCTCGACCCCCGCATGCAACGCCTCGCCGAACTGCTCGTGCGCCACTCGGTGCGCGTCCAACCCGGCGAGAAGGTTCTCATCGAAGCCTACGACATCCCCACCGACATGACAGTTGCGCTCATCAAAGCCGTCGCCGCAGTCGGCGGACAACCGCTCGTCAGCACCTACCAGCAGCCAGTCCTGCGTGCGTTGTATCAGGCGGCCAGCGCCGATCAGATGCAACTCATCGGCGCCGTCGAACGCCAGCGCATGGAGGGTGTGCAGTGCTATATCGGTATGCGCGGTTCGCACAACACCTCCGAAATGAGCGATGTCCCCCGCGAAAAAATGGACCTCTATGAGCGTCATTGGTGGAATCACGTGCACTCCCAAGTCCGTGTCCCCAAAACCAAGTGGGTCGTCCTGCGTTGGCCATCGCCCGCCATGGCCCAATCCGCCGGGATGAGCACCGAGGCGTTCGAGGACTACTACTTCAACGTCTGCGCCGGGGTCGACTACGACGCCATGCAACGCGCAATGGAGCCGCTCGAGGCCCTGATGCGCCGCACCGACCAGGTCCACATCAAAGGCCCGGGAACGGACCTGCGCTTCAGCATCAAAGGTATCGGCGTCGTGCCATGCTTCGGCGAACGCAATATTCCCGACGGCGAGATCTACACCTGCCCCGTCAAAACATCCGTCGAAGGCTACATTACCTACAACTGCGAGACGTTGTACCGCGGGACCCTCTTCACCAACGTCCATTTCGCCTTTGACCAGGGCAAAATCGTCAAGGCCGAGGCCGGCGCCAACACCGCCAAACTCAACGAAATCCTCGACTCAGACGAAGGCGCCCGCTACCTCGGTGAGTGGTCATTTGGCGTCAATCCGTACATCAGCAACCCGATGCGCGACACGCTGTTCGACGAAAAAATCGCCGGTTCGTTCCACCTCACCCCAGGGCAGTGCTACAAAGAAGCCTCCAACGGCAACGACAGCCAAATCCACTGGGACATCGTCTGTCGCCAAGACCCTGCAGTGGGCGGCGGTGAGATATGGTTCGATGGCGTCCTCATCCGCAAAGACGGCCGCTTTGTGCTACCCGAACTACAGGGCCTCAACCCAGAGGCACTGACCCGCGCATAATTCCCCACCGGGTTGCATGGATGCGCTAAAATACGGCTATGCATACACCCATTCCGACCCCTACATACATCCCCACTCTCCCGCCCATCCACGACTACGGCATCGCCATCGTGGGATGCGGCGGGATTGTCAACTACGCGCACCTGCCGGCGTATCGTACCCACCAACTGACGATCGTCGGATGCTACGACCGCGATCCCGCCGCAGCGGCCCACACCGCTGCGACGCACCACATCGGCCGGGTCTATACGAGTCTGGCAGAACTATTGGCCGATCCCGCAGTCACCATCGTCGACATCGCCGTCCCTGCGTGGGAGCAACGCGCCATCGCCGAACAGGCGCTCGCGGCCGGCAAACACCTCCTCTGCCAAAAACCCCTGGCCGAGGACCTCGCCGACGCGATAGCCATTGCCGCCGCCGGCGAACGCGCGCAACGGTACGTCGCGGTCAACCAACAAATGCGCTGGAGCGCCGGGATTGCCGCCAGTGCCGACCTCATCCGCAACGGTGCCATCGGCCAGCCGACCGATGCCCA
>CANHPK010000044.1 GCA_947462525.1 Roseiflexaceae bacterium
CACGGCACAGACCACCGTGCCCAAATTTTGCGCTCACTCCACGATCTGGGCCAAAAAACGACTTCCCAAGACTATATTTTCTATGCGTACAACATCAAATTGAAGTAATGAGTAACGATCAATTAGTAATGAGTAGTTGGTAAAGAGTAGTTGGTGATATCAACAAACTCCTCAGACGCATCTCCTAGTTCATCATCGATAATTCATCATTCATAATTCATCACTATCCCCACCACCCCTGCCGCGACCAGAATCAACGGTACGGGGATGGTTTTTCTCCAGGTGAGCACAAATGCGACACACGCAATACAAAGCGTGGCAACATCGATGCCATTTTGTACAAAAATCTGCACAATCACCACCGCAAACATGCTCGAAACCGCGATCATCAATCCCCGCATGAACCCTTGTACAGCCGGGTACTCCCCATAGCGGACATAGAGCGCATGGATACCAATGACCGATAACGGCGGTAGCGTAATGGCAATCAACGCCAAGATTGCACCCCGTAGCCCATCCACGAGATACGCTAGACTCAATACCCACAGCCCAGTCGGTCCAGGGCTCAGTTGCCCTATTGCCAGCGCTTCTGCAAACATCTGCTCGCTCGCCCAGCCGCGGCCGATCAGGTCCGTATGGAGCATGGGGAGATTGCCTGTCCCCGAGGTCGAAAACAATGCTGCCTTGAGAAAAAACCAAAACAACGCTATGGGATCCATTTAGACTGCTCCTCGCCGCAACCAGACGGCGCCTATTGCACACCACACACCAGCCCCCCACAGCACAATGACCGCTGGCACCCCGACCACCATCAGCAAGAGAGGAGCTGCAATGACCACCATACTGCTGATCACGAGACTTCTCATCCCTTCGGTACGACTCGCTTGCAGTACCGGACGGAGCATCTGATACGCCAACACGCAGCCGATACCGACGGTAGCGGGGATGATTGCATGGACCGCAGCCATCACCAATGGATTGGTTCGAATAACGGCATACCCTGCCGTGAGCGCGACGGTCAGCGTAGTACTGGGCAAAAGCAACCCCGCCAAGGCGATGAGTGATCCGCGCAATCCGGCAACCTTGTGACCAATCAATACCGACTGACCAAGTAAGTTGATACCCGGTGCAATCTGGACCATTCCCCAAAACGCCGTATATTCTGCATCGCTGACCCAGTGTTGCTCTTCGACAGCAACACGACGCATCAGATAAAGCGTGGTCGCACCACCTCCAAATGATTGCAGACCGATAGCCACAAACTGGCGAAAGAGATTCCAAATGGCCAATCCTGGTTGCATCACAACACCTCTTTTTTCCCATAGATGTGCCGAGCACCGGCCATGCCTATGTGCATTGTGACAATGGGAACAGACAAACTATACCACTCCGTCTGTGCGTACGATGATGGCTCCTGCACACGTGGGGATGGGGCAGTGCGCACGTGCACGACGACATCCGCTCCACACGTTGATGCAGATTTGACAAACCAATTCTCGACGTGATACTATTTGGGTGGTGAGGGCGATTAGCTCAGCTGGTTAGAGCGCAACGTTGACATCGTTGAGGTCGATGGTTCGAGTCCATTATCGCCCACCATTCCAACTATATAGAACTGAGGTGAGCACGTGATACGATTATTACGTGTTTTTTGGTATACATTTTGGCTGACCTGTCCAGCCTGCCAACGCGGACGCATGTTCCGTTCACTGTTTGTGATGAACGTCCGCTGCCCCACATGCAACGTCGTTTTCGAACGAGACAACGGTGAGGTGACGGGCGGTATGGCAATCAACACAGCGTTGTTATGCCTGATTGCGATTGCTGGTGGTGTTTTGGCGATTACGACGACTATTCCTACGGTTCCACTGTTGCTCGGGGTGGGCGGATTCATGGCACTATTCGGCGTACTGTTCTACCGTCATGCACGTGCATTGTGGGTTGGTGTGCTGTATGTGACGGGATCAATCAACGAGGATGTCTAAATGTCCATCAGTTCTTTTCTCTTACACAACATAGCGGGTCTGATGTTTGAACGGCCGACCCGTGGCCTCACCGCAGCAGTGGTATTGCAGCGGCTCGAACAAAGCCAGGTGGATTTTGATCAGCATCTTCAGCAGTACGCCGAGACGCCCAAGAATCGCGCCCTCTTGGGTCACATCATCGGTGTCGAACGATGGGCACAGGCACGCCTCCGCCAATGTATCAGCGGGCCTACCGCACCTGACGAGTCTGATGCATATGTACCCGCGCCAGACGTATCGTTTGCTGACCTTGTGGCTGACGCTCATCGCACGCGGAGCGACAGCGTTGCATTGTTGGGCGAGCTCATCGACGCAGGAGTACCGCTGACCCGTACAATCGTACACAATCAGTTCGGTGCACTGACGGTGGCTGCGTGGTCCCATTACATTGCCAAGCACAGCATGTTGGAAGCTAAAAAAATGCGCTAAATTACTATGGATAACCACATATACCACTGCAAAGACCTATCGCGATTCTTGACAGAACAATCTGTCAACGAGTAAGATAGGTCAAACAGTTTTTGGCAATATATTCGATGGTTGTCGATTTTTTGGCCGCATGAACTGTAAGATATATTTACTTGGAAGGGCCCGTGATGAATGAGTATGTGTCCATAATTATGTTGTTAATCGGCGCTGCCGCAGGTTTCGGCATCGTTCAGTTCATGAATAAAACCAACACTCAGAATCAAATCTCGCGCATTGAAGCTGAATGGCAGCTCAAGCTCGAATCGATTCGCACCGAACACAAAGAACTCAAAATGCAGGCGTCCGACGAGGCATTGCGCATCCGCACCGATGCCGAGAACCACGTGCGCGAAGGCCGACAAAACTTGCGCCAGCAAGAAGAACGCATCACCCGCAAAGAAGAAGCCCTCGACCGCAAGGTCGAAGGTATCGAACGGCGTGAACGCCAAATTACGCAGCGTGAACGGCAAGCAGAGCAGACCAATGCCGAGGCCGATCAGTACAAACTGCAACAGCGGACCGAGCTCGAGCGCATTTCGGGGCTCACCGAAGAACAAGCGCGCGAAGTAATTTTGGCTAAAGTCGAGGTCGAGGCGCGCGACGAGTCCGCTCGCCGCATCCGCGAAATCGAGCGTGTTGCCCAAGACGAATCCGACAAAACCGCCCGCAAAATCATCAGCATGGCCATCCAACGCTGTGCGTCCGACTATGTCGCCGAAATTACGGTATCGACCGTTCCACTCCCATCCGAAGAAATCAAAGGACGCATCATCGGTCGTGAAGGCCGCAACATCCGCGCCTTCGAGCAGATTACCGGCGTCGACATCATCGTCGATGATACCCCGGACGCCGTGACACTGTCGTGTCATGATCCAGTCCGTCGTGAAGTGGCCCGCTTGTCGTTGGGCAAACTGCTCAAAGACGGACGCATTCACCCCACGCGCATCGAAGAAGTGGTACAAAAAACCCAACAAGAACTCGATGTGGTCATGCGCGAAGAAGGCGAACGCGTCGCCTACGAAGCCAACGTCCAAGGCTTGCACCCGGACTTGATCAAGTTGCTCGGGCGACTGAAGTTCCGCACGAGTTATGGACAAAACGTCCTGCATCACTCACTCGAATGTGCGTTGTTGGCATCACACATGGCTGCTGAGTTGGGCGCAAACATCGCCATCGCCAAGACTGCAGCCCTCCTGCACGACATCGGCAAAGCGGTCGACCACGAAGTCCAAGGACCGCATGCAGTGATTGGCGCAGATATCGCCAAGCGCCTCGGCCGCTCACCAGCGATTGTGCATGCCATTGCAGCGCATCACAACGACGAAGAGCCACAAACCGTCGAAGCGTTCTTGGTACAGGCCGTCGATGCGATTTCTGGCGGACGTCCCGGTGCCCGCCGCGAAACGCTCGATTTGTACATCAAACGACTCGAAGCGCTCGAAGGCGTTGCAACGTCGTTCGAAGGCGTCCAGCGGGCGTTTGCCGTCCAAGCTGGTCGCGAGGTCCGTATCATGGTCGTCCCCGAGACGATTGACGACTTGGGCAGCATTCAACTGGCTCGCAATATCGCCAAAAAAATCGAAGAAAGCCTGCAGTACCCTGGGCAAATCAAGGTAACCGTGATCCGCGAGACACGTACTACCGAATACGCCCGCTAGTCAGCCCTCCCTCCGATGCAGTTGCTGGCATCGGAGGTTCTTCAGGAGCATATCCGATGGATGAGCACACAGCCACTGACGTCTATGGCATCACATCGCAGCACACCAACACAACCATGACGCCCCCCACCGAAATCCTCAAGGTGTCTACCAAATCACGACCGAGTGCGGTAGCCGGTGCCATTGCAGGAGTCATCCGCGAAGGGCGTCACGCCGAAATCCACACCATCGGGGCCGGTGCAACGGGACAAGCCGTGAAGGCGGTAGCGATTGCACATGCGTTTTTGTCGGACGAAGCCATCGAAATCGTCTGTGTTCCTGCCTTCATGGACATACGCATTCAAAATGAAGAACGCACTGCGTTGCGCTTGACGGTCTTTCGTCGCTGAAAAATATCGATCGATGGCAATTGGTTGCGGGCAATCAAACGATTGCCCGTTTTCTGCATCGATAGAGTGAATATCCGCGCATTCACATGTATAATCAATGCAGTCACGCAAGGGGAATCTGATTGACCTATGCACTTACCCTTGGACCGTTTCATGCTGCATGGCGTGGACCACAACGGTTCATCATGGATATAGATGGCGAGTCCATCACCAACATTGACTGCCATGCAGGCATGAATGCCCGCAACTGCAGTGATGTCATTTGTCGTACAGCGTTGGTCGACATCCCCAAAATCGTCGCCCGTGTGTGCGGCACCTGTAGCAACGCACATGCCCTGGCATATGCTCATGCGCTAGAATCCCTGAACCGCATCCAGGTTCCGACGCACGCCCGGATTATCCGTGTCATTGTCTGTGAACTCGAGCGGATAGCGGTGCACCTGGCTGGCGCAGCAACAGTATGCGATATTGTCGGCGTAACGCAGCATAGTTCCGACCTCCGTCAGCTCCAATTTGCCGCAAACACGTTGCTGCTCGAAGTCACTGGCAAGCGCAGTGATCACGTCGTGATCGTGCCCGGTGGCGTCACAATTGAGCCGAGTACACGCATCCAACAGACCCTGCAAGCAGGTGTGTCGAGCTTCATCAAAGCACTGTATCGCTCTATCGACCACATTATCGATGATCATCGCCTATTGGCACGTACCGTGAACGTGGGCATACTGAGCGGGCAAGTGGCCAATCAACTCATGGTGGGCGGCATTGTTGGCCGGGCATCGGGCATTGCACACGACACACGCTTCTCGCATCCCTACGATGCATATGGCATGTTTGAAGCATCGATGGTCACCCAAGACGGCGGGGATGTCTACGCACGGTTGATGGTGATGTTGCTCGAAGCACACGAAAGTGCAAAGATCATCGATCAAGCCAACCGTCAGATGAAGGCTGGACCCATTGCGAACCCGGTATTCGAATCGATCCCCGGGAGTGCCGTCGGCACCGCCGAAGGCCCGCGTGGGTTGATTACCTATGCAATAAGCGCAACAACCACCGAAATTAAGAAGTGCGACATCAAAATCGAACGGCAACTCGACCGATCACTCATTCAAGCGTTATCGGCAAATGCCCTGCTCGACGATATCATTACGATTATCGCTTCGACCGACTCGTGTAGCGCCTGCGCAGAGCACTAAAGGAACCACTTCGTATGGAAATTGTGGCGCTCATCCTCCCGCTGCTGGCAGGAATAACTGCCTGGTCGATCGACCGGGTGGTTCCAACCCGTCAAATTGGCTTCCTCGCTATTGGGAGTCTGTTGATAAGCGCGCTCATGCTCGTGATTTCGGCGGTCGTCAACGGTATGCCACTCGAGCTGCTTCCGTTTGATTGGATGCGCATTGACGGCTTTGTGACATCGTTGTCACTCCGCTTTGACGCATTTACATGGGTTGTCGGGGTAATGTTGTTACTCGGTAGTGCAGCAGGCATGATCGGTCTGATACATTCGCTCCCGTATCAACTCCGGAACTACGGGCGCTTGTTGGCGTTGCTGTTGTTCCACGTGACGATAATCCTTGTCGGCGTCGCTGCCCAAGACGCCACCTTGCGTGTCTTCGCTTGGGGGCTCGCAGCCATGTTCGGCGGCGTGATTATGCGCCTGAGTGGTGCACTCCCGGGGAGCGACACGCCGTTGATTAGTATCGTCGGTGGGATTGCCGGCGCTATTTTGCTCTTGGTCGCGATTATGTGGCGCGAATACGTTCCCGTTGGTCCGTTGCCGGGGGCACTCATTGTCTGTTGGAGCCTCGCGGCCTTTCTGGGGATGGGACTAGCCCCGTTCCACGGCTACGTTGCTGGGATGAGTAGCGCACCGGCGATTTTGGCGATTTTCTTGGTGCCGCTGGGCATCCCATTGCTTGGGGCTTTGACCTTTATCGATATGATGGCCACACAAGGACCGCTCATCAGCGAGTTCTGGCGCACTGTACTGATTATTGCGGCGATCGTGAGTGCATTGGGCACTGCCGTCGGAGCAATTGGCTCGACACGACTGCGGAGTTTGTACGGCTGGCATAGTAGTTCGGTGCTTGCAGTAGTGGTACTTGCTGCGGTCAGTGATCTGCAGATTCTCGCATACGGTGTCCCGGTACTCCTCGTGACGGCGATGTTCAGTTTGTGTGTGATTGCGTTGGGTATTGCCGTTATCGAAACCCGCAATTATACCGATGATCTGCTCAAATTGCGGCCACGCGCGCGGATTGGATTTGCGGGTGTGTTGCTCTTTATTGCCGTTGCTGCGTCGATTGGGCTGCCCGGCACCGTCGGATTCATCACCCGCTGGTGGATGGCAGAAGTGCTGATGATCGAAGCGCCGTGGATTATCATTGCCGTGCTCATCAGTGGGTCGGTGATTGGTCTGGCCTGGGCGGGTGCTCTGTCGACCATTTGGCGGCGCATCCCCAAAGGAACGCAACCAGATATGCCGGTCATTTCGGCCATCCCGAGTGCAATCGCGATGTTGAGCCCTGTGCTCTTTGCGGCGGTACTGTTGATTACGGGATTTGTCCCACAGTTATTGTGGAGGTTCTGGCTTATTCCGCTCCAAGACCGCATGGTCTATGACAGCGTGTTGACTCCACCGTCTATGCCTGGTGTTGCGCTCCAGCTCATGCTCACCGGGATTTCGGTCCTTTTGGTAGCTGTACCTGTATACGCCAGTCGATTACGACAGCGAGATATTGCGAACCCCAATGATGTCGGTTCGACATCGGTGCCGCCCGTGGCAACCGCCGAAAGTCTTTCTTTTCTGAGTGGGATTGTGAGTCCCAATCGGCTCCTCGCAGGCATCTGGGATTCACTGATCCGCTTCGGCAACGCAGTGCAATGGGTGCTTCGGTTGGGTGAAGAGCGCTATTATGTCGCAGGTTTGGTGCTCGGCTTGATTGTCGTAGTGCTCTTGCTGATTTGAGGTATGCATGGCTGATTTTTTTGCGACACAATGGCCGTTGATGGGCATTGCGGCTTCGGCAGGCATCATCCTCTTGGCGCAACAATGGCGCAGCACACTGACTGGCCTTTTTCTCAATTATGTTTTTGTGGCTGCGTTTTTGGCACAACAACAGTTCATCACTCCCGATGTGTCGTTGTTGGGGTACATGGTCAGCACGACCGTCCTGGTCAAAATCATCGCCGGATTGTCTGCGGTGCTCATCCTCGGCGTGACCGCCTTGACGTTCTCGCGTGAAGAAGGGACCGAAGAGCTCGATGAGTTTTCGCTGGCCGAGCTCCGCCGTGCTGCACGGCGTGCGCAACGCCAAAAAATCATCGCTCCCCTGCGCTTCACTGATTTTGTCGTACCGCTATGGGCCTTGATCCTGGCAGCAATCGCGAGTTTCATTTTGCCGCGTCTCTATCCAATCGGGAGCGAATCCGTCGACTTCGCCTGGTACTGGTTAACGCTGACGGGCATATTCACCATTGTGACGGCAAACGATGTGCTCAAGCTTGGTCTCGGCTTGTTGCTGTGTGTGAGTAGCATCGATTTGTTGTACACCGCCATCGCAAGCACCATTCAAGTGTTTCCGCTGGCAATGCTGGGACTAACCACCATTGTGCTTTCGCTTTCGGTGTCGTATCTGAGCGCATTGATGTACGGGCGCCTCAAGACACTCGAACTGAACGAGTTGTATAAACGCTGATGCTCTACCTACTCATCATCTTTTTTCCCTTTGCGGTCGCTGCAGGCATGTTCCTGCTGCGTTCACAACCCGGTCCATCGATTACGGGCGCCATCATCTGTGTGCTGACCGAGGCGATCTTGGTCCTCCAGATGCCTGTCGATGCACCCGTGCGTCTGCTCGGCTTGACGCTTACGATTGACCCGCTGGGGCAACTCGTCTTGCTGACCATTCTGGGGATTGCTTTGTTTGCCTACACGGTGACGTTTTTTATTACGCACGGCGAACATTTCATCCCAGTCAGTTTGTTGTTGTTGGGGTTCACCAGCACCACGGTGCTCCTGCTCCAAGAGCCGTTTGTCGCAGCGCTATTGATGGTCAGTAGTGGACTCGTTGCCATTTTGGCAATTGTCGACCTCCCAATTGGGAGCACCGTGTTGGTCGAGCGTTCACCGCTCATCACGGCATTGCATTACTTGGTGCTCGTGTTGCTGTCGGGGTTTGCCATGTATATGGCATTTGTGCTGTTGACCATTTATTGGCCGACCGAGGCAAATGGACAAACCTCACCGTCGAACTTGATTATTGCATTGCTGATTGTCGGCTTTGG
>CANHPK010000045.1 GCA_947462525.1 Roseiflexaceae bacterium
GTTGTTCAGCGTCGGTCCAACCGGCATCAAATTGAACGTGTCGACATAGATTTCTTGCTTGCTCGAAAAGCCGGTCCGCACCACCCACCAGACGGGGAAGAGGGTAACGACAATCACCAACGTCAAGAAAATCCATGCAAATATCTGTTGGGTAGAGACACCCGGTTTGGTCTGTTTGCGCGTCGTCATGGTACGTCTCCTCCTTCGTGGGCTAGTCGAGATCCGAAGTGTCTGCTTTGAAGTAGCGCATCTGAATGACCGTGATGGTAATCAGAATCAAAAACAGCGCGACCGAAATCGTTGCCGCATAGCCCATCTTGAAGCGCACAAAGGCATACTCGTAGATGTACCAATAGACCACGCGCGTCGCATCGACCGGTCCACCTTTGGTCGTAATGACAATCGTGTCGAAAATCTGGAACGAACCGATGAGTGATGTCACCAACACAAAAATCAACACCGGGCGGAGCAGCGGCAGCGTGATGCCCATGAACATCTGGCGTTCGTCGGCACCATCAATCGCGGCAGCCTCGTAGACATCTTTGGGGATGTTTTGGAGGCCCGCAAACAACAAAATTGCAGTGTAGCCGGCATGACGCCAGATGTTGATGCCCGCGATAGTGGGCATCGCTTGGGTCACAGACCCGAGGAACGGTTGACGCTCAAAACCCAATGACATGATGACTTGGTTGATGAACCCTAACGTCGGGTCGAGCATCCAGAGCCACAGCAGTGCAACGATGATATTTGGCAGCAACCACGGCAATATCAAAATTCCACGGATGAACGTCGATTTGGTGAACCGGTCGAGCATGACCGCCATTCCGAGTGCAATGACCGTCTGGAGCGGGATGTTGAGGACGACATAATATGCAGTTACACGCAGAGCATGCCGAAATTCTTTGTCGGAGAGCAACTTGAAGTAGTTCGCCAACCCCGTGAATTTGGCCGGACGGAGCAGGTCCCAATTGGTGAAGCTCATCAGCAGACCACGCACCGATGGCATGGCGAAAAAGACGATGAATCCGATGATGCTGGGCACAATGAACATCAGCGCCCACATGAGTTCGTTCCGCTGTGCTGTTCGTGTTCCGGTACGGATAGTCATTTGACGCTCCCTTGCTGTCAATGCAGAACCTGCGAACCGTGGTGATTGGATACAATCCTGAATATTTCTGACCGGAGTCGCTCGGGAGCGATGGGTTTGACAAAGTGGCGATAGACACCACTCTGGTGCGCATCCTGGATTGCATCGAGCACACTGCACACCACGATGGGGATGTGCCGTGGACTGCAATGACTCCGAGCCGTTTGCATCAATACGTCACCGAGGCCGTCTGGACGATGCGGTTCAATGATGACCGTGCGTATATCATGTGCTGCAAAGATATCGCAGCATTGATCAACAGTCTGTGCCTCGAGGATAAGGTACGGTTCACGCAGGGTTCGAGCATAGAGCTGGCGCACACTTGCATCGTGTTCGATGATCAACAGCGCAGTAGTGCCAAGCGACATGGTCATACCTTTGTCATGATTGTTTGTTAAGATACGGCATAGGGATTCTTGTGACTTGGAACATTCGTCACAGAAGTAGGAAAAATCTACAAACCTGTGTTTTCGCAGCGTGTGTGATGTCCGGCAATGAAGAACGACGCAGTAGGTACTGCAGAGGATAGATGGTGTGACAACCGACGCGCGATATCGAATAGCATTGCAAATCAGCGTAGCCGACCCCTTTTGGGTACAAGTACGTGAGGCGGTACTGCGCCAAGCCCAGCACGTGAATTGTGAACTGTTAACGCTTTCCACTGCCACAGATGGCCTGCGGGAAGTGACCAATGCAGTGCAAATCTATGAAGAACTGCAGGTCCAACACATCCATGCGGTGATCTGTAATTCGATTGACCATGCGTTGCTGTCGATGTTGCGCACCAGCGCGGTGCCCGTGGTGGATGCATCCGAGAGCACCGTCACGCACTCCTTGTATACTTCGCGGCGCGGTCTGTACGACGCCGCGTACGATATCGGTGTGTGGCTGCGCGGACGTATTGCCCCTGAAGCGAGGGTGTTGGTCGTTGGCGGATTCGACGAAATGGGGTTGTCACGGCTGAACGGTATTCGGGCCGCCCTGACGGCGACTCCTACGGTAACGGTTGTCCATGTTTCGTGCGAGTGGCAGTACGATGACGGGTATCGTGCAGTCGCTGATTGGGTTCGCACCCATCCCGAGGACGAGTGTGCTGCGGTTGTTGGTTTGTCGGATTCGCTCGCATTAGGTGGGCGTGATGCGCTGAATGATGCGTACCCGCAGCGTCAGCGGCCATTGGTCTGTGGCATCAACGGTGACCCATTGGCACTCGCTGACATTAGTCGCGGCCGGATGGATGTAACCATTGAGACGATGCTTGATTCGTTTGCGGCTGATATGTTGCAGTTGGCCCTCATGGGCATCAAGACAGGCACCGTACCGCCGACGTATGATCCACAGCGCCGGTTGATTGATGTGCATAACGTCGGTGCAATCGCGCTCGAAAAGCTGATTTCGTTAGCGGATCTGCCGACGCGGTTGGTTGGGGTGAATCGGCAGCGCGAACAAGAACGCGTGCGCCAACTCGAGACGAGCTTGGCGATTACCCAACACGTGGGTTCGATCCTCGAGCATGATGCATTGATGCGTGCGGTGGCGACGTTGATCCGCGAAAACTACGGCTACGATTCGGTCACGTTGTGGCGCTTCGATAGTGATGGCAATCTCGCGAGTGCCACCGCTCCGACCATCCCCTTGCGCGGGACCCCGCTGGCTGCAGCACTCGCCGAAGAGCGGGCCATTTATATCCCCGATACGCGGCTCAGTATGCGCTTTGACCAGCGCGTCCATCAGACCAATACGCGCACACGGTTGGTCTTGCCGGTGCGCTGTACCGGCGCTATCACCGGTTTGCTCGATTTGCAAAACACGACGCTTTTGCCGCATATCAGTGGCGAAATCGAAGGCTTGCAACTGGTTGCGAACCAAATCGGCATCGCGCTCCAAAACATCGATCTCTACCAAGCAGCCCGGAAGGCGCAATTCGTCGCCGAACAAGCCGATAGCCTCAAGACTCGACTGCTCGCTAATGTCAGCCACGAGTTGCGCACCCCACTGCACATTATTTTGGGCTATAGCCAGCTCCTGATTACTGATAGCGCTCCGCATGGAGTGGAGATCGGGGCAGATGTGCGCAACGATATCGTCACGATTCAACGCAGTGCTGAGCATCTCGTGTTGCTCATCAACGATTTGTTGGATATATCCCGTGCCGAAATCGACGAATTGCTCCTGTTCCCCGAACAAACAGACATCAATCAACTCATGCGAGAGCTGTTCACCGAGCTGATGACGACGTTGTTCAAACCGGGTCTGACATGGCATATCGACATCCCCGATCCGTTACCGATGATCCACGTCGATCCGACACGGATGCGTCAGATTCTCTTTAACTTGCTTGGAAATGCAGCGAAGTTTACCTCCAACGGTTCGATTGTGTTGGGGGCACAATCCGAACCGCCCTATGTGCACATCTGGGTACAAGACACCGGTATCGGTATTGCCCCCGCAAAACAAGAGGCCATATTCGAACCGTTTGTGACGCTCACTGACGCAGATACCAGCTACGGTGGAGTCGGGTTGGGATTGGCCATCACGCGGCGTCTGGTGGCGCTGCATCGTGGCATCTTGACGGTCGAGAGCGAGCCTGGGCGTGGCAGTACCTTTCATGTCTATGTGCCGGTGCGGGGTCTTGATGGCGAGGTTGCTGCGCCGCACCTCCCAGATCTGCCTGCAGCAATTGTGGTCCTCGGGGATGCCGCTGCGGTCCCGGTCGCTGTCCAAAACATGGCGCACCGGAGCGGTGCATCCGTGGTTCATATCCCAACGGTCGCTGCCCTCGAAGCGCTGTTGCCTCGGGTATCGCCGTTGGCATTGGTGTGGGATACCACGCAGCCTTTTCACGAAGAGCGGGCAGTCATCGAACGCATCCAAGCACATCCCGTGTTGGCCCACATCCCGTTCTTTGTCTATGACAGTACTGACCGGCGAAACACACTCCCTATCGTGCAAAAGCCGTTTCAACGGGATCAATTGAGTGACACATTGGTGTTTGTGCAACCGCATACGACGGGCAAAACGCCACATATTGTGGTCATCGACGATGATCCGCGCATGCACGAGCTGTACCGCGAAATGATCCAGCGGGTACTGCCGCATGCAATCATGACTTCGTGTTTCGATGGCAGTGAACTTGTGGATCATCTGAAAACGAATCCTGCGCCGACGATGTTCCTGCTCGATTTGGTCATGCCGATCCAAGATGGGTTTGCGACATTAGCGTGGATACGGAGCCAACCGCAGTATGCGCGTATACCCGTGATTGTCCTCAGTGGCAAGGTCCTGACGCGTACAGAAGTACAAAAACTCCAATATGCACAGACGGTGTTGCGCCCCAAATTGGGCAATACGTACCAGGGCATGGCAGATTTGCTCGATCAGATCATGGGCAGTGGGATTGCCAATCCACCACATCTGAGTACTGCAGCGCGGCACGCGTTGGCGTACATGCAGCACCACTATGCAGAACGCCTCAGCCGCGAACGGATCGCAACCGAGGCAGGTGTCAGCGAAAGTTATCTGACCCAAGTGTTTCAAAATGAACTCGGCGTCACGCCATGGACGTATTTGGCACGCTACCGGATTGCAAAAGCATGCCATGCATTGCGAACGAGCGAAGAAAGTATTACGGATATTGCGATTTCGGTGGGATTTGATGATCCGGGGTATTTCAGCAAGGTATTTCGGAGCGAGGTAGGCATGTCCCCGCGTGAGTATCGCAGTAGTACGCATCATACGGGCGAGTATGTGCCGTTTCGTATCCCCGAAATCGGAGTGGTACCGGATTGACCGTATAATATAGGTAATCAAATGCCTGTCCGTTCATCGATCCTTTCAGGAGGTAGTAAACTGCCATGCCAAAGGCTCGTGTCACAATCGAAGATGTTGCCCGTGCGTGTCATGTATCGGTCGCAACCGTATCCATGGTGCTGAGTGGTAAACCCGGTATCAACGCCCTGACGCGCAAACGTGTCGCGGCAGTTGCGCAGACTATGGGCTATCAGCGTCGCATCAGAGTAAGCGAAAAACCCTTGCGGCGGATTGCCGTTGTGGTCGACCAGACCGAAAACTCTGAAGCCATGTCTTCGGGGTTCGTCCATCGGTTGATCCAAGGAACCACCGAAATCATCGAAAAATTCCGGATGCAATGTGATGTCGTGCTCGTCGAACGAACGATGTTTATCGATGATGAACTCACCAACCTTGCCCAACGTCAGTTTGATGCTGCCATGGTTATTGCGACCGAGGCAGACCGCGAATTCAATGCACGACTGCTCGATCTGGGCATTCCGGTCGTTTTGGTCGGCATGTTTTCGGATACGTTGTATGCCGATGCGGTGCAGATTAATCATTACAGCTGTATGTACGACTTGGTCAGTCACGTTATTTCGACGGGGCATCGCCACATCGGGATGATCGGTGGCCAAGATTCGTTCATACCGAACTTGCGTTACCGTTTTCACGGTTTTTTGCATGCAATGGCCGATCATGGCCTTACACCTGACTACATCGAACCCTGTACGAAGGATGAAGCAAGCATCCGAGCAGCCACAGAGCGCATGCTCGAGCGCTACCCTGAGATGACTGCAATGATTTGTCGCGACGATACCGTTGCGCACGGGGTCCTCAAGGTCTTGCACGAGCGTGGCATTGCAGTGCCTGGGCGGATGACCGTGACAGGGTTCGGTGACGTGAGTGGATCGACCGAAGAAAGCGCATTGACGACGGTACAAATCGATGCCCATACCATGGGCATGTTGGCCGTCAATGTCATGATGAACCGCTTGCGTGTGCCTGCCATGATGCCCATCACTGCGGTCATTCATGCACCGCTGTGTATTCGTGCAACGAGTGGGCCGCCGCCACTGCGCACACGCTAGTCGGATTTCTGGCGCCGGATTGGAGAACGCAGTGGCTGGATTGAAACGATTTCGTGTCCTCGAAGAACGTGATATTAATCGCGAGACATTCGTCGAATCCTGGCCCGAAGCGGGGCTGATGGTTGCGGATAGTCCGTACGACCCTGCACCGTCGATCCGCATCGTCGATGGCCGTGTTGTTGAACTCGACGGTCGCGCCGAAGAAGATTTCGACACCCTCGATGTGTATATCGCACGCCACGGGATTGACCTCGCAGTGGCACCCGAGGCAATGGCACTCGATTCGTTGACGATTGCACACATGCTAGCCGACATCAATATCCCACGAGCAGTGGTGTTGCGCCTGGCAACGGGATGTACCCCAGCCAAACTGGTCGACATCATGCGTCACATGAACGTGCTCGAAATGATGAACGGGTTGGCCAAAATGCGTGTCCGGCGCATCCCTGCCAATCAGGCACATGTCACCAATCGCCGCGAAAATCCGGCTTTGCTCGCAGCCGACGCCGCCGAAGCCGCGTTGCGCGGATTCGCCGAGCTCGAGACCACGGTCGGGGTGGCCCGTGCCGCACCGTTCAACGCGCTCGCTATCCTCGTCGGCGCACAAACCGGGCGTGGTGGGGTGATGACGCAGTGTGCGGTCGAAGAGTCACTGGGATTGCGCATCGCCATGAAGGGCTTGACGACGTATGCCGAGACACTGTCGGTCTATGGCACCGAACAGGCATTTGTGGACGGCGACGATTCGCCATGGTCCAAGGCGTTCCTTGCCTCGGCGTATGCCTCGCGGGGGGTGAAAGTCCGCTTCACGTCGGGCACGGGGTCCGAGGCCTTGATGGGCAGTGCCGAACAGCGCTCGATGCTCTATCTCGAGGCACGCTGCCTGTGTGTGACCCGTGGTGCCGGGAGCCAAGGGGTCCAAAACGGATCGATTTCGTGCATTGCCCTCCCCGAATCATTGCCGGGCGGAGTGCGGGCGGTATTGGCCGAGAACCTAATGGCGTCGATGCTCGGGCTCGAAGTCGCCTCGGGCAATGATGCCCTGGCATCGCATTCGGCGATCCGCAAATCGGCCAAACTGATGCTGCAGTTCATCCCCGGCACCGATTTTATTTTCTCTGGATACAGTGCAGTGCCCCGCAAAGACAATATGTTCGGCGGCGGCAATTTCGATGCAGACGACCTCGACGACTATGCCGTGTTGCAGCGTGACATGCAAATCGATGGCGGGACGCGTTCGATTACCGAAGCCGAAGCCGAGGCAATCCGGCGGCGCGGCGCGCAGGCAATCCAAGCGGTCTATGCCGAACTGGGCTTCCCAGCCATCGCAGACGACGAAGTCGAGGCGGCAGTGCAGGCCCATAGCAGCGACGACATGCCCGTGCGCGACATTGTGCCGGATTTGGTCGCTGCCGATGCCTTCTTGGCGGGGGACCGCAGTATGGTCGATGTCGTGGCCGCATTGGCGCGCCGCGGGTTCGCCGATGTCGCCGAGCATGTGCTGACCATGGGGCGACAACGGATCGCCGCTGATTACCTCCAGCCAGCAGCGATTTTTGGGCGTGATTTTGTGGTGCAGAGTGCAATCAATCAACCCAATGATTACACCGGGCCTGGTACCGGCTACCGGGTCGAGGGCGCCCGCTGGCACGAGATGGCGCATATCCACCAAGCTAAATCCCCCCGTGACTTCATCGTCGATCGGTTGGGGTCACCCATCGAAAGCCTGGCAGGGTATGGCAATGCCAAACGCGGCGGCAGCACCGAAGTGGTCGTGGCCATCGGGCCTGCATTTGGACGTATCATCACCAAAACCATCGGGGGACTCGACCACGAAGAGGTGCTCAAAGCGGTGCTCACTGGGATCGCCGAAGAAGGCTTGATCGGCCGTGTCGTGCGGATCTGGCGCTCGTCGGACTGCGCCGAGATTGGCCATGTCGGTGCAAAGTTGAGCGGTTCGGGCGTGTCGATTGGGATTCAGTCGCGTGGCACATCGATTATCCATCGGGTCGATTTGGCACGTCTCAACAACCTCGAGCTTTTTTCGCAATCGCCGAGTATGACGCTCGATACCTACCGGGCCATGGGGCGCAACGCGGCGCGCTACGCGGCAGGCAAAATGACCACACCGGTGCCGGTGTCGGTCGATAATTGGGCCCGCTTGCGCTTGATTGTCAAAACAGCGTTGCTCCATCGGCGCGAAAGTGAAGAAATCCGTGACTTACCGCCCGAGGCATTGCGCTTCGATTGGGAACCAGAGGTATAAGCAATGCCCACCTACCCGCTCTACGACAACGAAGGCGACACGCTCCAGGCAGCCAATGGCCGCCCGCTGCGTGATGTGACGATCGAGGCTGCTCTGGACGGTTCGTTGCGTATCGAGGATTTGCAGGTGCACCGCAGTGCCTTGCTGGCTCAAGCAGAGATTGCCCGCACCGCTGGTTATGTGCCGTTGGCACAGAACTTCGCCCGGGCAGCAGAACTGACCGTCGTCCCGCGTGGCGAGATTATCGAGATGTACAACGTGCTCCGCCCCGGTCGCGCCCGCCGCGAAGAGCTCGATGCCCTCGCGGATCGCCTCGAGCAACAGTATGCTGCTCCGTTATGTGCGGCCATGGTGCGTGAAGCAGCCGAGGTCTATACCGCCCGTGGTTTGTTGCGTCATCGCGACGCACTCTGAACTACATGATGGGAATATACGCCACAACTCATGCAATGAGTTGTGGCGTTTGGTTTTGTTGATGCCGTAAACGAGGCAAA
>CANHPK010000046.1 GCA_947462525.1 Roseiflexaceae bacterium
AGCGGCGCGGACCTCACGCACGCCTACTGGAACTTCGATCAGCACGCCGTCGCATTCGGCTACGACGCATCCATCGGCACCATCAATCGCTATGCAACACAGTGGCTCAAAACACGCGGGATGATGCCCACGCCAGCCAATATGATGGTCGCCAAAGCGGCATTGCCCAAGATGATCCTGCAGATCGACGGTCAAATCAAGCCAATGGCGGCACGAGCCTCGGATGGCACTGCGGCCGAGCTGACCGCAGTGAGCGAATGGCTCCCCGACGGCGATTACGGCAACATCAAACTCACTGCTGGCCAATTGGTCTATGTGAGTGGTATGCCTTTTACCCCCAACGACGTCCTCTTGAATCACTATTTCGGCGTCATTCTCGACCCGACGTCCAAACCCGCAACGATGGGATTTGGGCCGAGCGTGGGGGCAAACATCCCTGCCAAACTCAAAGACAGCAGCGGCAATCTGACTGCTGATTCACTCGCTGCCTGCGCCGCGGTCTTGGCCGATCGGGTGGGCTGTGGTCTGCAGGTACTCGACGGCAACACGGCCATGTCGACTTTCGGCGAGACGCAGAAGTGCACCGCCACCAGCGGCTTCACCTGTGTCAACGGCGCCGGCACGACCGCGCTCATCGCCCCCGCGCCACGTATCACCGTCCCCGAGGCAGAGCTCCCGAGTGGCGCAGGCACGGTCGGCAGTGCCGGGGATGGCAGTGACGCCGGCGACACGTTGTGGAACCCCGTCATCGCCCAATGGGTCTGGGACAACGGCAGTACTCCCATCGACATCCCGTTCCCACTCATCTTTATCGCCAATCGCCAAGGCGGCGTACTGGCAGGCATGATGGTCAAGCAATCCGTGCTCCCCGGCGCAGCAGAACTGTTCAAAACCGACGTCTCGCTCATCGTCAACGGTCGCCTCGATGGTGGCGTGTTCACCACTGATGTCGGTGTCTATTTGGGCTATAGCGCCAGCCAAGCAGCCCTACGGGCGTTGGCCACGCACCGCCCCAACAACGCCAATACCGGCTACAAAGCCTTCGCAGACTGGGACGATGTCAAAGACGACGTCAAGACATGGTCCAAGACCTTTGGGTACGGCACCTATGATGGGACCAACAACAACTCGGACCCCGTCGACTTGCTCCAAGACATGTGGACCGGCGACCACGGCGTCACCTGGGATACCGCCGGCACCCAAGGGTCCACGGCAGCCCGCAACGACTACCTCGACACGTTCGATTACCTCGAGCCCAAGTTGGTCGCCGCCAAAGCAGCCGAGTCCTACAACGACGCCAGCAAGGGGATCACGCCGCTCAAGCAGGGGACTATTCTGAGCAAAACATGTACGACACTAGCCAACGGTCACGGCGCAGCGTCGTTCCAGCTCAATACCCTCGGCGAGTTCAAAATGACTGAGTTGGCTTTTGGGTCCTACATGGACATCAAACGGATGGGCGTTTCGAGTTGCGGTACTGATGCGTTCTTGCATGTCGATCGCGTCTCGCTCAACCTCAATGGCGACGGCGAGATCATCATCCTGGCAAACCACATCGAGTCTGATGTACTCAACACCGATGTCTACTTCGACGTGCAGTTGATTGTCGGCACCGCCAGCGGCAATCGCCGGCTCGAAGGCGGCATCAAGGTGTACAACATCAGACTCGCAGCGGTCGAATTCGAAAACATCGGTGTCGTCTTTGGCATCGGCGAGTACAACTCGCTTGCCATTGGGTACTTTGGCTTTACGGGGGCCGGCACGTTCAAAAACGCCGGCGCATCGGCCCAGTTCCTGATTGGTACGTTGCCTGCAGGATCAGCGGTCCTCAAAGCCCAGTACCCATCCCTGATGACCAAATTGGCCGCCGACAAAGGCGCAAGTAGCGTCTATTCGGGCATGTATATCAGTGTGTCTATCTCGGTCCCCATTTATAACAACGGGTGTATGCTCGAAGCCGTCGCCACCGGCGAAGTGCGCGGCTGGAAGCTCAAGCTCGTCTCGTCTGGCAGTAGCGAGGTCTACGGCGGCTATTTGAGCGCACGGATGTCGGCCGAAGTGGCCTGTCTGGTCAGCGCAACCGGCCAACTCTCGCTCGAAATCTCACAGGTCGGCTCGGTCATGACCTTCAATGGCCAAGCCTGGGTCGCCGGCGGGGTCGGTGACTGTGAACCATCAACCTGGAACAACTGGGGCGGCCGCTGGTGGGGCGACAAATGGTGCGCCCAAGCAGGAGCACAGGTCTTTGTGACCTACACCGACGCACCGTCTGACTGGGATGTCAGTTACGATTTGGATGTCGAATCCCCGTGGTAACGCGGATGCGTACGGGTTCTTGAGCATGACCGAGGGTCAGACAGATCAGCGCACTGCTGACCCTTCACCACTGGAGCTTTTCGGTCGCGGGTTCTCTTTTTTCGCATGAAAAAGGGACCCCGCGGCACACGCGTACAGCAACCGACCGACGTCGGCCATCTGCCCCATCGTGCCACGAAGCAACGAAAACCAGGAGGCGCACGATGCATCGCGCCCGCCCTGTAGCTCTTTTGTGCGCTTGCGGATGCGTCACATGCCCGCTGCACCGGCGAGTTCGTCCATCACCCCGTGTTGCATGATGTGTTGCAAGAGCGCCATGGCCTCGTCGATGGGCATCGGCTCGGTCTGCTGATGCCAATGCGCCATCACCCCTATCATTGCCGACAACATGTACTCAACGACCAACGCACGGCGCGCCTTATCAGCCGGCGGCGCGTCACCAAACATGGCCAAAATCGTCGGCGTTATTTGCCGTTTGAGTTTGATGGCAAACGCCGGATCACCACGTTCACCCAAGAGCACCGCGTAGTAGCGGGCATTGCGTGCATACCACTCCCAAAACTGCGCCACGGGCATGCCGATGGCACCACCTGGTCCGTCGAACGGCGGCAATGTGTCGAGGGTGGGGATGATGCTGACCTCGATGGCTTCGAGCACCGCGTGTACGTCACGGAAGTATTCGTAGAATGTGCTCCGGTTGTACCCTGCCCGCTGGACCACGTCTCGTACCGTGATCTGGCTGATGGGACGCAGGCAGTAGAGCTGCCAAAAGGCATCTATCAGGTTCTGCTTCGTCTGTGCCGTGATGTCGTGGCGCTTGTTCATCGCTGTTCCTCACAAATCCTACATCCGGCCGGTCACTGTTGGTTGATGCACGTCCACGCACACGCTATAGTCAAATCATACAACACGGTGTTGGATTTGGCTATGTGGAGGTGTGCGATGGTGACGATTTTGTGTGCCGGGTCGCGGGGCGACTTCCAGCCATACATTGCTTTGGCGCAGGAGCTCCAGGCGCAGGGTATGGCGGTACGAATCGCCGGTAATCACAGCTTTGCGGGCTTTGTGCAGGGGTACGGTGTCGACTTCGTTGGGATCACAGCCGACATCTCGACCATGAATGTCGACCCCAAGTTGCTCCGCGAGGCGGGCAATGCGGACAACCCGCTCAAGATGCTGCTGGCCTTCAACAAGATGAAGGAATACGGCATCTACATGGTCAGTGATTTCTTTGCGGCGTGCGAGGGCAGCGACATCATCCTGTACCATCCGGGCTGTACGATTGGCTACTATGCCGCGCAGCTACATGGGATCCCCGCAGTGCTGGCCAGTCCGTTCCCTATGCATCGCACCAGTGCACATCCGTCGGTGGTGTTGTACGGGCAGGTATCGGCCAATCGATTGACCATCCCATTGAGCTACAGCCTCATCCAAGCGATGTTGTGGATGGCCAGCAAGGATTCGATCAAGGGGTTTTGGAAGCAACGCTACAGGCAGTTGCCGGCGGGCTTTGGTATGCCGTTCGAACGACACGACAACGCGCGTCAGCCCGCCCTTGTCTCGTGTAGCAATCATGTGTTTGCGCGACCGTCCGATTGGAACGCGCACATCCACCAGCACGGCTATTGGGAAGTACGCGAACCAGAAGCATACACCCCGAGCCCGACGTTGGCGGTGTTCCTCGACCACCCCGACGCGCCTATCTATGTCGGCTTCGGTAGTATGACCGGCATCAATCAGTACCCGGGCCTGGCCGAGCAGGTGGTAGCAGCGATCATCCAGAGCGGGCGCCGGGCGATTATCCATGGCATCGGGCAGGACCTCGCTCTGCCGGAGTCGATCCTGCGGGTGGACGCTGTCCCGCATACATGGCTCTTCCCACGCATGGCCGCAGTGATTCATCACGGTGGCGCAGGGACAACAGCGGCGGGCTTGCGGGCAGGAGTACCAAACATCGTCGTGCCCTTTGCCAATGACCAATTCGCCTGGGGGCATCGCGTCCACGACCTGGGCGTCGGGCCAGCCCCAATCCCGCGCAAACGCTTGACGGTCACCAAACTGGCTGCGGCGATTGCACAGACGAACAATCCACAGATGCGCGCAGCCGCCGCCCGCTTGGGCGAACAGATTGCCGCAGAACGTGGCGCTGCCCGCTGTGCCGAGGTCGTCGCGCAGCTCGGAGAGGGGCGCAATACATGAGCCTGAACACTGCCTGGCGCGCCACGTTTTGGCGCATATACATCGGTCAAGCGCTGTCGATTATCAGCTCGAGTGCGGTGCAGTTCGCCATTATCTGGTGGATCACGGTCGAGACCGGGTCGGCGTTGGCGTTGACCATCGCGAGCATCGTCGGGCTCTTGCCACAGGCGTTGATCGGGATGATTGCCGGGGTATGGATTGACCGCTACCCGCGCAAACGTATCATCATGCTGGCCGACGGCTTGACTGCAGTTGCAAGTCTGGTTCTGGCGCTCTGCTTTGTCGGCGGCTACGCGTCTTTGACGGTCGTCTATGCGGCATTATTTGTGCGGGCATTGGGCGACACGTTCCACAAACCGGCCATGCAAGCCGCCATGCCCCTCATCGTGCCCTCGTCAGAACTCACCCGGATCGGCGGGTTGATGCAACTCGTCAGCTCTGCCGGGACCATGGTAGGGCCGATGCTCGGCGCGGTATTGATGAGTCAACTCCGCATCGAGGCGGTGCTGCTGGTCGATGTCATCGGTGCGCTCATCGCCGTCGCAACCATGGCCGGCGCGCGCTTTGGAGGGTCTGCACCCGCCGCGGCGCGAGCTGCTTCGGTATGGGCCGATTGGCGGGTAGGGTATGACACTTTTCGTCAAAACGTTCCGTTGGCGCGCTTGGCCATCCCGATGCTGATTGCCACCATTACCTTTATGCCGATTGGTTCGTTACTTCCGTTGCTCGTCAAAAACTATTTCAACGGCACGGTCTGGCAGAGTGGACTCGTGCAGACGGCGTTTTCGACCGGGATGCTAGTCGGTGCGATGGTCATCGGGCTGACCGGCGGACTCAAACGGCAGTTCTTGATGATTGCCCTTGCCAATGCAACGTTGGGCGTCAGTGCGTTGCTCGCCGGGGCACTGCCCGCTGATGCGTTTTGGTTGTTCTGTGGCTGTGTGGTGGTGATGGGCATGAGCGGCATGGGCTTCAACATCCCATTTACGGCATATATCCAGCGCAGTGTGCCCGCAGAGCACCTCGGCAAAGTGATTGCCTTTCTCACTAGCCTGATGAGCATGGCCGCACCGATCGGCATGATTGTGGCAGGTCCGACTGCAGAGTGGCTGGGTGTCAACAATTGGATGATGGTCGCCGGGATAACCATGATCATCATCGGCGGGGTCAGCTATCTGCGCACACGCGAATTCGACACAGCAAGGAATGAGTAGTGAGAATATGAAGCGCATCGGAACCATCGTGGGTGGGATTGTTGTCGCCATCGTTGCACCGATGGTGGTGTTGGGGATTGTCGGTCTTGCCTATATGCTCTTTGTGTACCTGAGCCAGGGGCTGACTTGGTCTGCGGCGGTGGAACAGTCTACAACTGTCTTGGTCGCGTACCAATCGTATCTTTCGCTGCTGACCATTATTCCATTGGTGGTTGGGTTGGCTGGAGTGCTCAAGGCTACCCGCAGACGGCGCAACAATTGACATCACCAGACGAAATCGATGCAGAGAACGTCTCGTTGCATACCAGCGTCGTGATGTCGGTACTCCACTCGTCGTGTTTTGTCTATGGCTCATGCTTATCGGGATGGCTGGTAGGCTGTTCGTCGCGCAGGCATGAGCCATCCGGTCCGTCCGTTCGTTGTGATCAACGTCGTCTGAGGCGCCGATGTCCTGATCTCTTTTGCCCTACGCCTTCGTCATCAGCAACGCCAAAAGCGCAGTACGCGGCACGATACTATCGACCAGGATGTACTCGCCCGGGCTATGGTCGTTCCCACCGACCGGCCCAAGGCCATCGAGCACGGGTAATCCCAGTTCGGCGAAGTAGTTGGCGTACGACATCCCCCCCGTGTGGGCATCGTTGATGCTGAATCCCAACTGCACGGCACATTCTTTGGCTACAGTCGCCAACCGTGCAATCTGCGGCGTACACGCCATGGCAGGCGTACTAATGGCACCGCTGACGACAGTCGATGTGCCAGTCACGGTCGTGCGCGCACCGATGGCCAAGATGGCGTCGGTCACTGCCTGCCGGTCAGCCGGGTCGGTGATGCGCACGTCGATTTTGGCCTGTGCCTGATCGGGCACGCTGTTCGACACGGTGCCGCCGTTGACGACCCCCACGTTGAGGGTCGCACCGGGTCGCATGCCGTTGAGGGCATGCAGGGCGATGCTGTGATGGGCCAATTCGACGATGGCGTTGGCGCCTTTGTGGGGCTCGACGCCGGCGTGGGCAGCCTTGCCGGTCACGGTGAACCAGAAGTTGCCGCCGCCTTTGCGGGCCGAGACGATGTCACCGTTTTCACGCCCGGCCTCGAGCACCAACGCGAGATCATGGTGCGGTGCCAAATCGGCAAAGCACTGCCGCGAGACGCGCATGTCGGTCTCTTCGTCGCCGCCGCAGATCAGCGTTATCGCTGCGAACGTGTCGAGTGCACCGAGGTCCTGCAGCGCAGCCATGGCGTACAACCCCGACAACAGCCCGCTCTTGTTGTCGGCGCTGCCCGGGCCGTACAGGATGTTGCCGTCGATACGCACGGGGCGTTCGGCGGCGATGCCCACCGGGTACACCGTATCGAGATGCGCCGCCAGGATGATGCGTGCCGTACCGGTGCCACGCAGGGTCAGCGCGATGGTGGTCCCGGCGCTTGCATCGGGCCACTGACGCACCTCCCAGTGCCGAGACGCCGCCCAGTCGAGTACCCACGCACCAGCCACATCAACGCCCACTTTGGACTCTGACGGGCATTCGATGCCGCATAGTTCGGTCAATTCATGCAGGTACGCAGGCAGACGTGGGTTGAGGTAGCGGACGAGTGTCTGAGCATCCATGTGTGCGTTCTCCATGTATGACGGTGTGCCGAGCCGGGCACACACGAGTGCGAGCAGTGCAATAGTTGGGGCAAGACCACGTTTGGGGCTGGGGCCAAAGCCACGCAGGGCAGGCAACCCACCGGCTATTGGTGCTACGTCTGCAGCGGGGATGATGGCGAGTGAATGCATCCCCAGCGCGGTGGCGCACGCACGCAGAACAACCTCCGCGGCATCTGCATCTGATGCAGCGAACGCGCCGTCGCTGTGGGCGCCCAGCACCAGCACATGCGTATGCCTGCCGCACAACTCATGCAGTGCCCGCGTACGACCCGCCGCATCCCCTGCAGACAGGAGCGTGATGCAGCCGACGTCGCCCAATCCGCCACACTCCTCGAGGGCGGCCATCGCAGTCAATGCGGTCACAATGCCGGCAGCGGCCGCGTCATCAGCGGTGTGATGATTGCCGACCAGCACGATGCGCGGGCCGCCTTTGCCGAGGATGGTGAAGGCAATAGAATCAGCCGTATGCGGTGCCTTCCAGCGCGTCAGTTCCCAGTTGCGTTGGCGCCCCCAGCGGGCAATCCATTCGGCGCGGGCGTTGATCGCGTCGATGTCGGCGACGGGGAGCGCACAGACTTCGGCCACCTGGCGCTCGCACTCGTCGTGCGACGCGGCGCCGTAGGCCAGCAAGGTCTGTGGGAACTCAGGAGTCAAGCCGCCATCGAGTGCCGCCAACGCATCGTGCAAGCCCCATATCAGCTGCATGCGACGCAGATGCCAGGCCGGCCGCTTGGGGCCAGTCTCGCGCATCAGGATGAGTTGGCGCAGGCGCTGCCGGAGTACCTGGCGGGAGGGGTGCGTCACAGGCGTGTTCCCATCGGTCAATCTGCACGCATTATAGACAAAACCACCCCATGCTGCCGCACACAGACAAACACCCCCTCCGCCCGCAACCTACGTTGCAACGAAGGGGGTGTGCCAATCCGGGTCGCAGTGCTACGCATCGACACCGACGGCACGTAGACGTTCGGCGTTGTCATAGACGGTCAGGGCGTCGATGAGTTTGTCGATGTCGCCGTCGAGCATGCCGGGGATGTTCGAGAAGTTCTGGCCAATGCGGTGGTCGGTCAAGCGGTCCTGGGGGAAGTTGTAGGTACGCACTTTTTCGGCACGTTCACCAGTACCGACCTGGGCCAGTCGTGACTCGCCGACGGCCTTGGCGCGCTTTTCTTCTTTGATGGCAAACAGCCGTGCGCGCAACACGCCCATGGCTTTTTCTTTGTTTTTGAGCTGCGAGCGGCCGTCCTGACAGGTGA
>CANHPK010000047.1 GCA_947462525.1 Roseiflexaceae bacterium
GCGCTGGGTGCGTGGTTCGGAGTCGACAGCGTTGGCTCGTTGCTGGCCGAGCTCCCCGGCAACATCGTGTTGAATGTCGCATTCATGGGGCTTTTTGCACCGCCGCTGGTTGCGATACAGCGGCGTCTGCGGGGTGGGGTGTAGTGTGGGAAAATCAGACCACTATTGGAATCCCATGGTGCCAGAATTGACGGTCACGAGCATCGCTGCATCATTGTTGTTTTATGTTTGTATCTGAAACTCGGTCATGCGCAACTGATGCTAGAGGAATATCACGAGACCGGCTGGAACGTCGTTTCTTTGGAGCGTCTGTACGGGCGTGGTGTGAATCTTCAGATAGAAGTACCCGATGTACCCACGCTGGCGCAGATTAATAAACACTTATGTACGGACGGGCAGTTGTGTGGTAGGTTTGAATTGTATAGTTTTTTTGTATGTGTGTATACCGCGAAAGCGATTGATAAATGGTAAAAAACTGTGTTGGAATACTTATGGTTGTCGCATTGAGCATAGAGTTGGCTCCTGGTGCAACTCGCGCAGAGGCCCGCACAAGTCCGCCAAAACCGACCGAAGCAACGCTTCAATGCACGATTCGTGGCAGTGCCCGCAACGATGTTTTGCGTGGAACTGCAGGTAATGACGTGATCTGTGGATTTGCAGGGGCAGACACGATCTACGGGAACGGCGGCAACGATGTCATTTATGGCGGTGACGGCAACGACATCATTGATGCCGGTGTCGGCAATGATCGCGTTGACGGTGGAAATGGTAACGATCGCATTACCGGCGGCACCGGGAATGACGAGCTGAACGGCAATGCAGGCAACGACACGCTCAACGCAGGCATCGGTAATGATGTGCTCAGTGGCGATACGGGTGCTGACCAGCTCAATGCTGGTGTGGGCGATGACTCCCTCAGTGGTGGCAGTGAGCGTGACGTGTTGCAGCCGGGCACTGGTGATGACCAGTGCGCCATTGATACAAGGGACGTCACGGTGGGCCAATGCAGCAGAGACACCACTGCACCGGTTTTTGCACCGATGGGCTTGTCACGCAGCGTCAATGCCGGTGAAACGGCAACATTCGAGTGGGTTGTTGATGATGAATCACCAATACAATCTTGGTTGGCTGTTGGTGGTTCGACAGGCTGGGTTACTGAGTGGTGTGGATTATTACCTTACGCAACTGCAGTTAGTCAGGTCTCTCCCGCGGGCACTCCACTGACAAGCACTTCCTTCCGAGTAAATTGTACGATTCCAACCTATGCCGTCAATGGTGAATACTCTGTGGAATTGAATGCGGTCGATGTTTTTGGCAATTATGCGACACCGCAACGAATAGTGTTGATGGTCAACTCAGGTTCTAACGATACCACGCCACCAGAGTATTCCCAACTCCGCGCCTCAGCATCTGTAGTTGATCGCACTGACGACCTCACCTTTTCGTGGCTTGTCGACGACGAGACGGGGATTAGTGGTACGGTGGTGTGGTTGGTCTATAACGATAGCTTCGGAACGGACGAGGGTCCATATTTTGCCTACACGCCTTCATCTGAGGGCGTCGTTACCCGCACAGAGCGTGGAGTGAGCGTACAGTACAAGCAAAAAGTTGGCTGGAATGCGCATGCTCCTGCAGGCACATACACAGTGTGGGTGTGGGTCCGCGATACGCCGGGGAACCGTGATTTTGTGAAGACGGATGTGACTATTACGCTCAGGTAATCCTATTCAATACGTGACATCGTATTGCAATCAAAACCCAGCAGTAGCGTGGATATTGTACTTGTTAGATATTTTTATAACCAGACAATTTTCACATTGATATAGGATTGGAACGGTATTTCTGACACGTTTCACGGTGATAGTTGTGTGGCGGTGTTTTGCTTGGGTTGCATGTTGGCGGGTGTGATATGTCGGCATGTATGTCATTACGTTCTATTAACGCGCGGAGGGCAAATGAAATACCGGTTGTTGGTATTAGCCTTAATGATGCTGTTCTTTTGGCCGCGCGTAGATACTGTGCGAGGATCTGCGTCCACACAATCGGTTGCATCACAACCGGTCCCAAATTGTACGATTCGTGGCACATCCCGTAATGACGTGCTGCGTGGGACATTGCGTGATGATGTAATCTGTGGGTTGGCAGGGAATGACACAATTATTGGTGGGGGTGGCAACGATGTTATCGTGGCTGGAGATGGAAACGATATCATCGATGCCGGTGTCGGCAATGATCGCGTCGATGGTGGGAATGGTACCGACCGCATTATTGGTGGGAATGGTAATGACATGCTCGCCGGGGGGGCTGGTAACGACGTCATTGACAGTGGCGCTGGTGATGACATCCTTAATGGAAATGCAGGGAGCGACCAGCTTAATGCTGGTGACGGTGATGATGCGCTGACTGGTGGGAGTGATCGCGATCGTCTGCAACCAGGACTCGGTGACAATCGTTGTGCGATAGATGCTATCGACACCACTATCGGTCGGTGTCTTCCTGATACTACAGCCCCCGTCTTTGCGCCCATGGCATTGACGCGGAGCGTCGATGCGGGCGAGACGGTCACGTTCGAGTGGGTCGTTGACGACGCTTCACCGATGAGCACGTGGTTGCGTGTGATTGGGGGGCCGTTGGGCTGGGTGGAATGGTGTGGGTATGACGTGTTTGGTAGCCCTGTGACACAAACCAATCCCACATCAAACCTACCCTCCAGTACAATGTTTGGTGTGACGTGTACCGTTCCGACAAATGCCGTCAGTGGTGAATACAGCGTAGAAATCAATGCCATCGATGCATTTAATAATGTGGCTACGACCCAACGCATTATCCTGACGGTGAATAATGACATAGTCGACACAGACGCTCCCGTTGTTTCAGAAGTGCGTGTATCAACCCCGGTGATGAATCGGTTGACCAATGTGCTATTGGTATCGTTTCGGGTTGATGATGCTTACATAATCGCAGATGCAAAGGCCTTTCTCCTCGATAGTACGGGCTCGATTCCACCCGATAACCAAAATTGGTTCGTAACCAGCTCTACTCGCACCATACAGTATCTACCTGTTGAATCCGGTGCCGCCCAAGCACACATGCAGCCAATTATTATCAATGCATATACCGGTGTCCCTATTCCTGTGGGTACATACACAGTTTGGATTGCAGTAAGTGATATGCTTGGAAACAACAAGTTTATCAAGACGGATGTCACTGTGGAATACCAAGACGTCGATACTGACTGATTCTAATCAGCAGGAATCATAGCAATACACACCACAAGGGCAAAATACTAAGCCCTTGTGGTTTATATTCGAAATAAGAATCACTATGACAGTCGATACACCCACAAATCAGCTGCCCGTTACTTGGATAATTGGGGCAACGTGTTGCATTGGTGCTGTCCTTGCCCATCGCCTCGCACCACGACCCAGCTCGTACTTTCGGCCCGTAATGAGGCGTCACTAACAGCATTGGCCAGTGAAGAGGGTGCGCAGGCATGTACCGTAGATGTACCTCAACCAGAGTCCATTCAACATGCGTTCACAAGCCTACTCCGCACCCACGACCGTATCGATGCGGTGGTGCTAGCGGTGGGAAGTATCTTACTCACAAGTGCCGATCGTACCTCGCTTGATGAGTGGCATACTGCTATCACCCAAAACTTGCACGCCTCCCTTTATGTGGTGCGTGCGGTAACCGTTAAAATGCAACGGCAACCGGATGGCGGTTCCATCTTACTCTTTTCTACTGCGGCTGCCCAAATCGGTTTCCCAATCATGAGGCGATTGTAGCGGCCAAAGCAGGGGTTGAGGGATTAGCCCGTGCCACCGCGGCCAGCTATGCTCCCCGCAATATTCGCGTCAATGTGATTGCCCCGGGGCTGGTCGATACCCAACTGGCACGCCCAATTACCGCCAACGCTGCGGCGCTTGAAGCGTCTCGTCTGATGCATCCCCTCGGCCGTATCGGGGTGGCGGATGATGTCGCATATATCGCCGACGCTGTCCTGACATCTACATGGATGACCGGTCAGGTGTTGGTGGTTGATGGTGGCTTGGCTGGCATCAAAAAATAACCGAGGAGTTCCGCTGGTTGTACGGAGGTGGTGCTGAGATGGCAGATGAATACTGGAATGCCATGGTTCCCGAGTTAACGGTACGCGATGTAGCTGTATCGCTGGCGTTTTATCGGCTATTGGGTTTTACGGTGCGATTTCAGCGGAGTGAGCCAGATTTTGTCTATCTCACACGTGGTCAGGCGCAACTCATGCTCGAAGCATGGCACGTTGATGGCTGGCAGACGGCACCGCTCGCGCCGCCATTTGGGCGTGGCATCAACTTGCAAATCGACGTACCCGATGTGGGTGCCATGGTGGCCGTGTGTCAGCAACACGGGATTGCGTTGTTTCGCCCGCTGACAGAGCGTTGGTATGCCACGCAGCCCAGTATTACCGAAGGGCAACGGGAGTTTTTGGTGCAGGATCCCGACGGATATCTGTTGCGATTTGCTGAGTACATCGGGCAAAAACCTGTACAGTGATAACTGCGGTAGCGGAGTTTCGGCATGTGGCACACAGAGACGAAGGTCGTGGCACAGCTCTTGCGTTGCAAGGCAGAGAACGTGATTCTGTCGCGGGTTCTCAATTCTTCACGAAAAATATTGAATTGTTCATTTTTCGTGCGATGATAGGGCAGAATCGGAACAAGCATGACGCCGAGGGCGTCAATCACTCACTGTCCACGTAAAGGATTATGGTCATGCTAATCAACACTTCACTCAAACTACTGCTTATACCGCTGCTGGCACTAGGCCTCGGCTGGTCACCCACGCTTACCCACGCAGAGACCCGCACAAGCCAGAAGGTCCCGAGCGACGCACCGCTTCCATGCACGATTCGCGGCAGTGCCCGCAACGATGTTTTACGTGGGACCGCGGGCAACGACGTGATATGTGGATATGCAGGATCAGACACGATCTATGGCAACGGCGGCAATGACGTGATATATGCCGGTGACGGCAACGACATCATCGATGGAGGTAATGGCAGCGACCGCATCGACGGTGGGTCGGGGAACGACCGCGTCACTGGCGGTAGTGGCAATGACACACTCAACGGCAATGCGGGGAACGATACTCTCAACGCAGGCATCGGCAATGATGTACTCAACGGCAATACGGGTGCCGACCAGCTCAATGCTGGTGTGGGAGATGACTCCCTGAGTGGTGGCAGTGAGCGCGATGTGTTGCAGCCGGGCACTGGTGATGACCAGTGCGCCAATGATCTGACTGACCTCACTATTGGACGATGTCGCAAAGACACGTCCGCACCGGTGTTTGCACCGATGGCGTTGTCACGTACGGTCTCAGCCGGTGACGACATAGACATTGAATGGGTGCTCACTGATGATTCGCCCATCAGCATGTCTTGGGGATTTATCGGTAGTAATGCAGGATGGATTGTCGAATGGTGCAGCTTCCCTTATATGGCTACGGGAATTGATGAACAAACGAACCCTTTGACTGACACGGTAACCGCGCGATTCCTTGCGTCGTGCACGGTGCCAACGACTGCGCCCAATGGAGAATACCTCTTCGAACTGAACGCAGTCGATATGTTTGGGAATCATGCAACCCCGCAGTGTGTGAGCGTCACTGTCCAGAACGGCTCGACTGATGCGGTCGCGCCGGCCATTTCAGACATTACCTTGTCGTCTGATTCTGTTGCACGGACTGAGCCATTATCGATTTCGATGCGACTCGACGACGAGACGGGCATACGTGAGGCATATGTCTATATGGCGCTCAATCAGTATGGGTTTGCGGATATGAACGGATGGGGCTACACGGTCTACAACGCTCCGCAGGCGGTCCCTATCCCCGTCAGCAGCGGTGTAGCGCAGGAGCACACCCAAAAGATTGAATTTGTCGATGGAGCACCTGCAGGCATCTACACCGTGTGGGTGAGTGTGCGCGACACGCTGGGGAATCGCGACTTCATCCAGACAAGTACGACCGTCGAACTGCGCTAGCAATCCGCAGCGAAGATACCCACGATCACCAGGAACGGTGGTCGTGGTTTTTTGTGTGTTTTGGAAAAGCGTACTGGAGTGTCGAAAGAGCGCAAAAAAGAGTTGCTCGGATACACCTAGCGCAATCACGCTTGTTCCTGTGTTTGCATCGTCTGAATGCGGTGTGAAGGATAAATTGACGCACCATTCACAGACCGAAAAATACAATATTTCGACAAAGCCACATACGCTATTCTTAGATTTTAATGATTTATTACGTAAAAAGTCATATACGTCTATAATCGAGCATGTCAGAAAGCAAGCGATACGTAGAAACGTGTGTGTCATGAACAAATCGACAACTCCTGCGCGGGACGCGCAACGCGCACCTGCTGGATTCCCACGCGTCTGGGCATTTGTCTGCGCGACGATGCTCCTGATGACCGTCGTCAGTAGCGCAACGACACAGAATCTCGCCGCACAGGATCTCGCCCAAGCAGGCTGTGTCAATTCGCAGATGAGCGTACCCCAACGGGCTACGGTCAAACAGCTTAGCGAAGCGGACTATGCGGTGCTGTTTGCGCAGATTCCCCTGAGCCACACGGAGTACTGCCGATTATCGACGGCGACGCTGCGCAAAGCGGTCACGCGGGCACAGGAGTTGGCGGCAGAGGCAGCCCGTCGCGCCGACGCAGGAGTGTGGTCGCGGGTCGAGTGGACGTTGGAATCTGCATTCGCTGAAGGCGAATCAGAGGAAAACGAAGGCACGCCGCCCGACCCCACATACTTCAACATGCGCCTCGTCGACGAAAACGGCGTCATCCCGGCCGACGGGAACCGCGTTGCGGTCGCACACATCGCAGCCATGCGCGAGGCCGATAAAGGCCGGGCTGCCGGCATCAGCAAAGCATGGTGGACCGCGCTTGGCCCTGGCAACATCGGCGGCCGCGTCCGTGCATTGGCCATCGACCCCGTCGATACAAACATCCTCTACTGCGGTGGGGTAGCGGGTGGCGTCTGGAAGAGTACGGACGCCGGTGCCTCGTGGCAGAATTTAGATGATTTCATGGCCAACATGGCCGTCACCACTATCGCCATCGACCCCAATGACCACACGACCATCTACGCGGGTACGGGGGAGCAATACGGTAATCGTCCGATAGATAATGTATATGGTGAAGGAATTTTCGTCTCACACAACAGTGGCGTAACGTGGACGCACTTAACATCAACAGCGAACGCAGGAGCGCCAAATACGAATTTTTTCGCATATGTACAAAAAATACTACTCGTAAACAATGCTTCCCAGACTATCCTCTATGCCGTTACCTGGGGTGGCGTGGCGAAAAGCATCGATGGTGGCATCAACTGGACGTGGGGTACAAAACCAACGGGTGCAGAATTCATTGAGAGTGTTTTCGACATTGAAGTATCTCCTACAAACAACAGTCGCCTTTTGGCAAGTGGTTGGGGTAAGGTCTGGCTCAGCACGAATGCTGGTATGACGTGGAAGGTGGCTACCGGTATCCCATCAGGTGATTATTTGGTCGAACTCTCTTGGTCGACTTCGAGCCCGACGGTCGTATATGCTTCGGTCGACATAAATCAAGGAACCATCTACAAGAGCACCAACAGTGGTGCGAGTTTTACCAAAATCAGCACGCCAAAACATCTGAGTGACCAAGGGTATTACGACAACGTTATCTGGGTCGACCCGACCAACGCCAACACGATTATCGCCGGTGGCGTGGATTTATTCCGCAGTACCAATGGTGGCGTGACATTCACCCGTATCAGCGATTGGCACTATAGCCCTCCATCCATACATCCTGACCACCACATCATCGTGGCAGACCCAGGGTTCAATGGCACCACCAACAAAAAGGTCTACTTCGGTAACGACGGCGGCGTCTACCGCACCGACAACTACAAGACCGTTGCGAAGTTGAGCGGCTGGACGGAGCTGAACAATAACTTGGCGATTACACAGTTCTATTCGGTACGTGGTGATGCGTCGAGTGGGAACATCCTTGGGGGTACGCAAGATAATGGAAATCCTGCTGGAACCATTGGGTCTACTGAAACGTGGGCAGATTTCACTGGCGGTGATGGTGGGTACGTCGCGATTGATCCGGTAACCCCTTCATATGTGTATACCGAATATGTGTATCTCGGGTATTTGGCGCACTGCACCATTGGAGTGGGTTCTACGTGTGCAAACATCAATGGAATGCGGAATGACTATACCTGGAAAGCAACCAAATACGTCATCGGTGATGCGAAAACTGAAAAAGCACTCTTCATCGCTCCATTCACCCTCGACCCCAACAACGCCAACACGATGCTGGCCGGTGGTGCATCACTGTGGCGCAGCACCAACATCAAAGCAACCGTCACCAACACCGTCGGCCCCATCTGGGCCGTCATCAAAAAACCATCGGGGACAACGGCGGACTATTACATCAGTGCGATTGCCGTGGCAAAAGGTGCTTCGAACCAGATATGGGTCGGCAATCCCAGGGGCGGCGTCTGGAAGACGAGCAACGGCACGGCCGCTGCTGCCAGCGTCACCTGGACCAGTTATGACGCCAAGCTGCC
>CANHPK010000048.1 GCA_947462525.1 Roseiflexaceae bacterium
AACCTGCGCACTGTCACTCGGCTCATCGGGACAAGTGGTTCAAACATACGTCCCTTATAAACACGACGCTCGCTCAAACGTGCTGCGTACGCCGGGGGGAGCGTGGTCGTTTGCAAGGGTGCTGTGGATGGAGAGAAAAAGAACACGACCGTCATTGCTGAGGTCGTGTTTGCTGGTCTATTCAGTTCGAGATTGATTGTGAGACTTCCCTATCGCCCGGAATTGTCTCGGACAACCCCGGGCGGTGATTGCCTACCGCAACGGTGCAATCGAGAAGGTGAAGTGGTAGGTACGTTCGTTCAGCAAATACTCCGGCAACGTGTCGACAAACAACCCGGTGCCCAGCCCACGCATACCGGCGTCGAGGCTGAGGTGGACCGTCGTATCGGCGCTGAGTGAAACGGTGTCTGCCGCATGCTCGAGGGCTGCATCGCTGTGATGGAGTGCATTGAACTCAAACAACCCATCGGCGCGGATTGCGAAGCCGTGGCCTGTTGCATCGGTGAGCGTGAGCCAACGTGTATCGACCGTGTGACCGTGTTCTTGGGGCATGATGTATGGTACGTAGCGTTCGGCCACCGTGCTGTTGTACATCCCCACGAAGGCACCGGCTTTGCGGTCGTTGTAGGTATCCTCAGGGCCGCGGCCGTACCACTGCAAATGAGTAAATGGTGCAGCGAGCTCGAATGCGATGCCCATGCGAGGCAGGTCGACGATGTCGTCAGCACAGGTGACATGTGTGTCTACACGAAGCGCCCCCGCGGCGTCGAGCGTATAGGTGAGGGTGGCGCGGATGTCGTCCCATTGGTCGCGACCGCTGGCCGATACCGTGACGACCACGCCGGCGGGACTTGCACTGACCGAATCGATGCGCTGGACGAGCTGGGTCAAGCCGAGTTTTTGCCAGAGCGGGTAGCCGCGCAAAACCATGCGGGCCATCATCTCTTGCAGGCGATCGTTGTCGGTCGGTGCGCGCCAGACGTTCAACGTTGGACCGTTGATAATGCTCCCCGTTGCGCCGAACTGGGTAATCGCCCCCGTGCGGGCATCGACGCTGACGCGGTGCGCGCCGTTGCTGAGCACCAGTGCATCGCCGTCGCGGACGACCTGCAGAGCGGTGCGGGGATCCGTCTTGGGTAGGTCGTGAGAGACGCTCGTGAGCGCGAGCTGCTCCCAGGACACCAGATGCCCTGCTGGCGCCCACGGCGTCGTAGCAATGCTCCGGAACGACAGATTGATAAATGCTTCGCCACGGGCGGGTGCCGTGATGGGGATCGTCATGTTAGCACTCTGTTGCGGCGCGATATGTGGTACCGCGTAGCTGCCAGACTCAACGACCGTGCCGTCGACGACCAGATCCCAATGCAAGGCGAGGTCGTCGAGTGTGGTGTAGTAGCGTCGATTGTCGATGCGGTACACGCCAGCGGTAGTTGTGGTGCTGACGCGCGCCGGGCGGGCCAGATACATGAACTCACGCATGGCGGGGTGCGGTGTGCGGTCGGGCCAGACCATCCCGTCGGCGACGAAATTGCCGTCGTTGGGGTAATCGCCCAAGCCGCCGCCGTAGACCCAATACGGCGTGCCATCGGCTGCGATGGTGCGGATGCCGTGGTCCAACCACTCCCAGATGAACCCCCCTTGCAGACCTTTGTAGCGCTCAAACGCAGCATAGTAATCGGACAACGAGCCACTGCTGTTGCCCATGGCGTGGGCGTATTCGCACAAAATCAGCGGCCGGTGGTCTTCGACCGTGGTGACGTACTCGACGATGTCGGCGATGGTTGCATACATCGGACAGATGATGTCGGTGACGGATTTGCCACGGTTCCAGCGTTGTGCCGGCGGCAAGAACGCGATGCTGTTGTCGTTGAAGAACGGACTCATTGCTCCTTCGTAATGGAGCGGCCGGGTTGGATCGACAGCGCGAATCCAGGCAGCCACAGCCTCGTGATTGACGCCGTGGCCGCTTTCGTTGCCCAGTGACCAGACGATAACCGACGGGTGGTTTTTGTCGCGTTGCACGGCGTTGCGCACGCGCTCGGCATAGGCCGCGGCGACCCGGGCGTCATCGGCGATCTGGAGGAGCGCATGGTGCTCGAGATTCGTCTCGCCCACCAGCACAATGCCGTATTCGTCGCACAACTCGTACCAATATGGGTTATTTGGGTAGTGCGAGGTCCGTACCGCGTTGATGTTGTGGGCCTTCATGGTGCGGATGTCGAGTTCCATCAAGGCACGTGGCACCGCTTTGCCGTGTGTGTCGCTGTGTTCGTGGTAATTGACGCCGTGAATCATCAATGGTTGATTGTTGACCATCAGCGCTCGATCGGCGATTTCGACCGTGCGGAAGCCCACGCGCAAGCCCGTGTGGACCGTCCCCTCGGGGCCTTCGTAGCGCACCAGTAAAGTGTACAACGCCGGCGATTCACAGCTCCACAGGGCTGGTGCGACCACATCCATGCGCAACGTGGCATTGGCCGTGTCGCTCGGCGACGGTCCCATCGAATAGCCGATGGTCTGGCCGGGCACGGGGCTGTCTGCCTGGGCAATCAGCGTCCCGTCGGCCGCGACGAGGCGACAGTGCATCGTGCCGCTGGGGGTCGAGCCGGTCAGCGCACGCAGTGTGGTGCGAACCACGAGGGTGGCCTGCGACAAATCGGGGGTCAATTGGGTCTGCACGGCGATGTCTTGGATGTACGTCCGGGGCGTCGCGTAGAGATAGACGTCGCGGTGGATGCCCGCCTGCCACCAGTGGTCTTGGTCTTCGAGCCAGCTTGCATCCGAGTAGCGCGGGTTGACACAGGTCAGCTCGTAGGTTGATCCGGCCACCACGCGACCGGTGAGGTCGTATTCGGCCGGCGTGCGGCTGTCTTTATTGAAGCCCACAAATGCACCATCGAGGTAGACGTATAACGCCCCTTCACAACCGGCGAAGTGCAACACCACCCGCTGCCCCGCCCAGTCGTGGGGAACGGTGATGCTGGTGCGGTACACACCCGTTGCTATCGCCTCGGGCAGATGTGGGAACGACTCGGGGAAGGGCATTTGGATATTGGTATAGTGTGGTTTGCTGAAGGATTCGCCGCTCCAGGCCGATTGGCGCATCTGCATGGTCCAGTTGCCCGGTACTGCCAGCGTGTTCCACTCGGCCGCAATCAGCGCCGCTTCCGTGACTTCGCGTGGCGAGTCGAACATGGCAAACTGCCAGTCGCCGTTGAGGCTACGCACCTGGGTGGAGTGTTCGGCACCGCGACGGGCAGCGCCGTGTTCGTTGCTGAATGGCCAAAACGTCGCCCGCGCTGGCAGCTTGCGCAGACTGGGCAGTTCGGGCATCTGCCAGGTTGGTTGGTCGTCGATCATGAGGAAGGGTAGCGGCGTATGAAGCGTCATGCGCAATCCTTTATGTGTGAAATTTCGATAGTCTGTGGCGGCCGAATCGTCTTCACAAATCATACCACTGGTTTATTTTGTGGGATGTGAGTTCTTTGTTACTATAGTAAGGATAATTTTTTTCACATCATCTCATGGAACGGTTCTTGGAAATCAGACGGCACTGATTTTGGTTGGTGTGCTGATTCTGTGATGGTATTTGGTTCCTCTGATAAAACCTAAGAACGGAAATATGACACGACGACGATTTGCTATTTGGTGTGTGATTTTAATTTTTGGCTTGTTTGGACAAACACTAGGGGTACATGCACAAGCAATCACGCAACTGACGCTGACCGGCACTCTGCATGTGATATGGGGTCACACACAAAACCACGACGATCACCTTGAATATCATTTAGCAGAGCCAAACGGTCGTACGACGGAATTGGCCATTCCTGATGATGTGTTGGCGCAGGCAGGTGGTATTCAAGCGCTCAATCGCCAGCACGTCAGTGTACAGGCGACGCAAGCGCGCGTCGTACAACGATCGGTAATGCCACTGACGGTGCGCCAAATCAGCCGCATCGGGAGTGCTCCACGGATGCAGTCGCGTGTGGCGGGAGCGCAACCGTGGATAACGCTCATGTGTAAGTTTAGCGACATTGCTGCTGAGCCCAAAGACTACGCCTTTTTTGCTGGTATGTACGGGTCAACGTACCCCGGATTAAATCATTATTGGCGAGAACAGTCGTATACCACAATGAACATCGACGGGAGCGGTGTCGCAGGTACTGGCTGGTTTACCTTGCCGAGCCCACGATCGACGTATGTGGTAGACGGTGCTCTGAATGGTGAACTCATCAGCCAAGATTGTGCGAATGCAGCAGATAGCGTCGTCGACTTTCGCAATTATATCGGCATCAACATGATGTTCAACGAAAATCTCGATGGGCCTGCTCGGGGAGGGAGCACCACGATTACGGTTGATGGTATACGGCGTTCGTGGAATGCCACGTGGATGCCACCGTGGGCATACGGCGATCTTTCTGTGTTGGCGCACGAAATGGGCCACGGATTTGGCCTACCACATTCATCAGGCAGATACGGCAATATTTACGATAGTGCGTGGGATGTAATGAGTGATCCGATGTGGAATTGTGAGGCATCACGCGATGCCACCTACGGATGTATTGGGCAACATACCAATGCGTATCACAAAGACAAACTCGGCTGGATCCTTAGCACCCAAAAATACATTGTCGCAGGGAGTGCCACCATTGTCATTGATGATCTCGCTCTGGTATCGACCACGAATTATCGAATGGCCCAGATTGCCATCAATAAGCTGGGTACACGGTTTTATACGGTCGAGGTGCGCAAATTAACCGGGTATGATGTCAAGCTCCCAGGTTTTGCGGTGGTGATTCATGAAGTAGATACCACACGCGATCGCCCGGCACAGGTGATTGATAGCGATAACAATGGGAACAACGGTGATGCGGGTGCAATGTGGATAACGGGTGAGACGTTTGCTGATGCGGCGATAGGACTCACCGTAACAATCAATGCCCAAACCACGAATGGGTATTCTGTGACCATTTCTATCCCCAACCCCACACCGGTGCTCACACCAACGATTATTCCCATCAGCACTGCGACGGGCGATTTTGTGGGGTGGGGGCAGACAAGTTCTGGTCAAATCACGGCACCAAACAGTGATGCCGACATTGTCGACATCAGCGCTGGTGCTACGCACACATTGGTGCTGCGCTCGAACGGCCTCGTCAGTGGGTGGGGCAATAATGGAAGAGGACAAGTATCGGTTCCTGCTACATTGACAGATGTCGTCGCCATTGATGCGGGTGATGCGCATTCACTGGCGCTGAAATCAGATGGTACGGTGGTGGGCTGGGGGAACACCGATTATGGTCGTGCCACGCCACCGAGTGATCTGCGGGATGTGATTGCAATAAGTGCAGGTTTATATCATTCTTTGGCGCTCCAGTCAGATGGAACCGTGATCGGTTGGGGCTTTAATGGAACGGGTGAAACGTCGCAACCGAGTACGGTCGTGAATGCGGTCGCTATAAGCGCAAATGCACAATCGAGCATGGCAGTCCTCGCGGATGGGCGCGTAATTGCCTGGGGGTATCTTGGTGGTTCGAACCAACTTGCGGTTCCGACTGGCGTAACGAATGTGGTGGACATTGCAGTGGGGATTCGCCATGCAGTTGCACTGCATGCAAACGGGACCGTCACCACATGGGGCGACAATGACAAAAATCAGCAAAATGTCCCGATTGGACTGTCGAACGTCGTCGAGATTGATACCACTGGGCATCACACAATTGCGCGTACCGCGGATGGCACAGTGGTGGTGTGGGGCAGTAATGAGACAAATCAGGCAGATGTACCATCCGCATTAGTCAATGTGCGTGGTGTGGCGGCTGGCTTGCATCATACGGTTGTTTTTCGTCGTGTAGCGAGTAATACCTCTACCCCAACGCACACCGCGACGCATACTGCGACAGCAACGCACACCGTAACCCAGACCGGGACGTGGACACCAACCGCTCCACCAACCCAATCGGCTACGCCAACACAAGTGGCGACACCAACGCAGACCGTGACATGGACACCAACCGCTCCACCAACCCAGACGGCTACGCCAACGCAGGCGGCCACACCGACGCAGACTGCGACCTGGACACGCATTGCGACGCGCACCAATACCCTCACATCGACGCGTTCTCCCACCCGCACAGCGACGGTAGTCCGTCCCGGAACGTTTTTCAAAACAGGACCGACGAAAAACGCCGTGAATCGCCCCGTGAACATCACGCTCTCGTGGTCGATCAGTCCATTTGCGGCATCGTACGAGTATTGTGTGAGTACCACAACAGCCTGTACGGTATGGAACAACGTAGGGAACGTGCGCAGTATCTTTGTGAGAAATCTGCAAAGGAACAAATCCTACTATTGGAATGTCCGTGCAAAAAATCGCGTCGGCGTGATAAACGCGAATGATGGCATGTGGAAATTCACAACGGTGCGATAGGTGTCTATGTTTCAAAGACAATGAACCAGAAAAAACACCCCAGTGCCATTGACATGGCACGAGGGTGTCAGGAGAACAACTTCAGTTAATCTATGCGTCTTCGTCGTCGATGTCCGCATCAACGAGTTGGTCACGCGCTTTTTCGATGCGTTGCATGCGCCGTCCAAAGTTGGTCATGGCTATGGTGCTGAATTCCTCAAATCGCAAGCCAAACGGCATGTCGTCGTAGGCCGAAAAGATTTCGGTAATGATTTGCATCGCCAGCGGCATCAGTTGATTCATGCGCTGCTCGATCACAGGCCACAGCTGGGGATCGGCGGCGATGAGTCGTGACAGCAAATAGACGCCATAGGCAATGTGCCGTGATTCGTCGCGTTTGAGCAGCAATATGCCTTGGCGGACACCGGGCATCAAATTGTTGCGCTCGAGCGCGGCGAAGTAGGCCTCGTAGCCGGTCTCGGCGAGGACACCCTCGACAATCATGTTGTACGTAACCGAGGCGCGAGCTTGCGCGGCTGGCGAACTGTCGCTCAGCAAGGCATGCATCGCTTGTGGGAGCTCGTCATAAAAGAGCGTCCGATAGGCCGGCGTGTGGTAGTGCGTCAGGTCGCCGGCGTCTGGGGCGATATGCTTGAGGAATCCGTTGGCGAAGAAATCGACGTGTTTGGCCTCTTCCCACAAAAACGTCGTGAGAAACATCTCTTCTTCGAGGCGACCTTCACGGGCAATCGTCATGATAAGCGGCAACAGGTCGAGGGTGACACTCTCTTCACCGGCCACAAACATGCCGGTGAGGCGCAACAACAAATCGCGCTCGGTGGCGTTGAGGTTCTGCCAATCAGCGACGTCCTGCGTGAAGTCGATGTCGGCTGGGTTCCAGACGCCGAGGCGTTTGGCTTTCTGCCACAAGCGCATGGGTACGCTGTCGTTGTCGAGTCCTTGGCGAATTGTCGTGACAAACGTATGATGCGGCACTACGTTCGGCACCGAATGGACAGGCGCTGGTGAGACAGATATATCAGGAAGGTCCGGTTGGCTGATAGCGACAATCAATGCTTTGGCAGTCGCTCCGTGCATGGCCAATGTGGTCAAGCTGCCTTTGGTCAGCGTCAGCTGGCGACGCATAATCCCGGCAATCGGATCGAGTTGGCCGGTCAACACCTTGCGCCAAATGGGCTCGCGCGCTTCGAGAATGAATTCGGCGTGTGTCAGATCTGTGGTTGTGGCAATCCGCGCAGCACGGCAACTCCCGTGGAAGAGATCAAGGTAGATCATGGTCGTCTGTGCATCATCGTGCGTTATCTGCAGCAGGAGTGGCCAGCGCCAGTTGGCCGCGGCGCGGCGGTAGGCGTCGTTTTGGTTGATGCTCTGCGCGCATGCATCAATCCAGGTGGCGCTGAAAAGAACGGGAGTCATGAGCGGCTCCTTGTCTGGTTTGTGATCGGGGATGCTCCAACGTAGCAAATAGCGGCATGCTTGTCAATGGAACGACGATTGCTCGGCATTGCTTTTGCTTGGTATGATAGGGCATTCCGTGCATTTATCAGGAGCATCGTCGATGACGAACCCATCGTTTGTGCCGTTTGCGCTCGAACACTACCAGTCGCTGCACGAACGCAACGTCGAGCTCAACTTAGCCGACAGTAGCGTCAAATGTGTCACCACGCGTGAGTGGCTGACCGAGTCCGAAATCGAGACGCTCCTCGACACAGGCCTCTTTTATCCCGAAGTCAACGGTACCACCGCGCTGCGCAGTGCCATCGCCGGCCTCTACCCACAGGCCACATTGGCCAACGTGCTTGTCACCGTCGGGGCTTCGCAGGCCAACAGCATGGTTTGTCAGACGCTCCTCGAGCCCGGCGATGAGGTCGTGGTGATGACCCCCGGCTACCGCCAAATATGGGGCACGGCGCTCAACATGGGCTGCACTGTGCGTGAATTGCCGCTCAATCCCGACAACGGCTGGCGCATCGACCTTGACGTCCTCGATCAGGTCGTCACCGCCAAAACCAAGTTGGTCGCCATCGTCAACCCCAACAACCCGACCGGGACCGTGATGACTGCTGGCGAGCAACAGCGCGTCGTGGCCGCCTGTGCACGGGTGGGTGCGTGGCTGCATGTCGACGA
>CANHPK010000049.1 GCA_947462525.1 Roseiflexaceae bacterium
GCCGACATCGTCCAGGCGATTGTCGATTTGATGCAGCCCAAAGGGATTTTCGATCGTAGCGATCCCGAAATGCGCAATCTCGAAGGGCTGTCATCGAGCCATGGCGTCCTCTGGGGCGAAGCCCCGCCCGAGACGATGATTATTAACCATCCCACTGGCCTCCGCGAGACACTGGACCTCGATAACGGCCAAAAAACCGGCGGCTATCTCGATCAAGCCCTCAACCGTATTGCGGTTGCAGCCTATGCGAACGGCGCCGACGTGCTCGACTGCTTCTGCTATACCGGCGGCTTTAGTGTGGCAGCCGCACTGGGCGGTGCTCGCTCCATAACGGCGGTCGACGGCAGTGCAATGGCCCTCGACGCCCTCCAAAACGACATCAAACTCAACGGTGCAGGATCTACCCCGCTCGAAATCGTCGAAGCCGACGTCTTTAAGCTCTTGCGCAAGTACCGCGACGAAGAACGCCGCTTCGACATGATTATTCTCGACCCACCCAAGTTCGCACACAGTCAAGCCCAGGTCGATCGCGCCACACACGGCTACAAAGATATCAACCTGTTGGCCATGAAGTTACTGCGACCGGGTGGATTGTTGGCGACGTACTCTTGTTCTGGTCTGGTGTCGCCGGATTTGTTCCAAAAAGTCATCTTTGGCGCATCGGTCGACGCACAGCGCGATGTTCAAGTTATCGAACGACACACCCAAGCGCCCGACCATCCCGTTTTGCTGAGCTTCCCCGAAGGGGAGTACCTCAAAGGGCTGGTGTGCCGCGTCTGGTAATGTCGCGAGTGGTGGAGAAGCACGTATGACGGGTGAACGAACCAAACCAACGGTTGCGTTGTTCCCCTTGCCGTCTGTGGTGCAGTTCCCCACTGCACCATTTACGTACCATATTTTCGAACCACGCTACCGCACGATGTTTGCACAGTGTATTGCCCAAAACATCCCCATTGCGGTGGTCTTGTGCGAACCCGCAGCGCATCATTCGGCCCCGCAACACCTGCAAAACACCATGCAAGACAGCATTTTGGCGTTCCCTTCGACCGGTGACGAGTATCCGTCACGCCTGCCACACGATGTAGGTACCCTCTTGAGCATCGAATCGCATTTCATCTCAGAGGATGGCCGTGCCCTCATCCAAGGGGTTGGCGGAGCGCGTATCCACATTACCGGTATCGTGCAACGCTCTCCGTATCTGATTGCAGAATGGACGGGGCTCCCGGAGCTCCCCAGTAGCGCCAACACCGCTGCCCGGCATGCGTTCACGTTCATTTACGAGCGCTATCTGAATGTCATGCGCACTGTGGGGGAGCTCCATCGGCAGCGCATCAGCTGGTCTGACGACGACGAAACGCTGAGTTGGCAAATCGCACATGCGTTCCAACTCGCACCTGCCATCAAACAGATGTTGCTCATCATGAACACCAATGCACGCATGCGTACGTTGATTCGCCTCCTCCGGACCGAGTTGCGCACTATACCAAAGGGGAACGTCCCATCCGGGAACGCACCCCCTTGGAGTTGGAACTAACTTCACATCTCAGACAATCATTTTTTTGAAGCCTTCGGCCGCAGCAAATCCTGCCATGGCACCGACTTCGGCTGCCCGGTTGCGGGTACGCTCTTCCCACCCTTTGGCATTGTCCAGCTGCGTGTGGTGTTCGATCAGCGATTGGATTTTGGTGTCGAGGGTACTTGTGATGTCCTCGAAGTGGTCCAACTGCTCAGCACCCCACAAATACAGCGTCTCGGGTCGCCAGACATCGATCCCGACCTGGCGTAGGCCAGGTACAAACAGGTGATCGCGCGCCGACACGACGCCGTCGAGTACCGCAAAGCCCACCGCTCGGTGATCGGGATGCCACATGTATTGCTTCCACGGGTCGTGCGTAAACACAATGGTCGGTTTGAGCGTGCGGATGTAGATACACATCTCGAGGCGCAATGCCATCGACGCTTCGAGTTCGCCGTCGTTGTAGCGGCAATGGATGACGCGATGACCGTTCCCAAATATCTCGAGGGCGTTCCGTTGTTCAGCTTCACGCGTTTCGGACAGCACAAACGGGCTCAGTGTTTTGTCGTGCGTGCCCTTGTTGCCGTTGGTCACGATGATGTACGTTATCTGCCAGCCATCGCGTGCCAGTTTGGCGAGGGTACCGCCTGCACCAAATTCACAGTCATCGGGGTGGGCGCCTATCGCCAACGCGTGTTTGGGGGTAGTCATGCACATGCTCCTCTGTGCTATGCAAAAGCGCCGGCTCGTGGCCGGCGCTCAAGACGGAATGGGGTTCAGCGTACCATCATCGGCATGACGATGTGCACATAGCCGTCGACACCAACGGGGCGAAAGACCGCAGGGTTCTGCTCGGTCTGTGTCTCGATGGCGATTTGATTGGTCTTCATGGCGTTCAAGGCTTCGAGCAAAAAGCGTACATTCAAGGCGATTTTGTTGCCTTCGCCATTGACCATGCCATCGACGCTACTGCTGTTGTTCCCTACTTCGGCAGCGTTGGCACTGATTTGGATCTGCCCCGGTGCAGTATCGCTACCGGACTCGATGGTCAAGCGCACGATGTTGTTGGAAGAATTGGCAAACAACGCAGCAACCCGAATGGCCTTGGCCAGCTCGGCGGTCTCGACGATGGTGCGGGTGGTGTAGGACTGCGGGATCACACGCTCGATGTCGGGGTATTTGCCGTCGATGACGCGCGACACGAGGTCGATGTCTTCGGTGTGGAACAACACCTGTCCGCCACCTGCGGTCATGGTCATCGCGACATCACCCTCGCTGCCGGCGATGATACGCGACAATTCGATCAACGCACGGGCAGGGATGATGACCTCGACCGGCTCAGCGACGGGTGTCGCCAACGGGATAATCCGCTGGGCCAAGCGATAGCCGTCGGCCGACGCCAACGTCGCATGGTTGTCACGCAAGCGGAGCAACACGCCGGTGAGGACCGGGCGTGAGTCATCGGTGGCAGCAGCAAATGCAATCTGATCGATTGCCTCGCGCAATACGTCGCAGGCAAAGACCGCGATGGGTTCGCCTTGGTTGAGGGCCGGCAAATCGGGGAATTCTTCGGCGCTGATGCCGTTGATATTGTTTTCGTAGCGGGCACAGGTCAGCTTGATGCTCTGTGACGACGGATCGAGCTCGAGACTGATACGGTCGTTGGGCAAGCTGCCCACCAGATCGGTCAGCAATTTGGCAGGGATGGTGACTGCACCTTCGCTATCGACCTTGGCACCGAGCCAACAGGTGATGCCGAGTTCGAGGTTGGTCGCGGCCAGCTTGAGTCGACCATTGTCGGTAGCCAACAGAATATTCGAGAGCACCGGCAAGGTGCTTTTGCCTGCAACGGCATGACCGACAATCGACAGCCCGCGCTTCAGATTGTCTTGTAGACAGGTGAGCTTCATTGCTGGTGCTCCTTTTCGTTATGCTATTGCAGAATTATACCATTATGCATTGCAGAAAAAAACCGCCATAAGGCAGTGTCACTCGCCCGTAACATGCCCGCCATTGGCCGAAGCTGTGTCTGTTGGGAGGTATTGCGACCAACGCTCCGCGCACCATCGGGGCAGTGATTCACCTGCGGCGCCCTTGCCGACAGCTGTGGTGTGCGCTGGCCGGGGCTGTCTTCGGTCGCTCGGTCCTGATGGGTCGCAGCAGTCTTCGCCAGACCCTTTTCCCAAACCCTCACGCACCGGTAGCGTCGGTCAGCCCTGTCACAGCATGGTCGTACTGGTCACGTACCCGCACCCAGTCGTATTGGCTCGCCCACGATTGGATGAGCTGGCGGTCAATACGGTGATATTCTGCCAGCACGCGCAAGAGTTGCGGCACCAGCGCGTCGTCAGTATCGTAGAGCAGTAGGTCATGGAGCGTGGGCGGCACCAGTTCGGGGTAGGCGAGGCGGCGTGGCAGCACGGGTACCGCGCCACAATACGCTGCTTCGATGACGGCTATGCCAAAGAATTCTTGGATAGCAGTACTGACCACGATATCGGCGCGCGCTAACCAGTCACGATACGTGGCTGCGTCAGGCACATACCCCCAGTGCAATGTCCGTGCAGCCAAACGCTCGCGATATCCAGCAAATGCTGCGTTGCCTTGGTCGACGTATTCGCCGAGCACGATAAGTGCGATGTCGGCACCCTGCGCGATGAGTTCCTCGATCGCCGCAAAAAAAACCAACGGTTGCTTGTCATAGTCCCAGCGGCTGTTCCACAAAATCGTCAGCGGTCCCGTTGTTGCAACCGGTTGCGCACCATCGAAGCGCCGCAGATCGATCCCCGGGTAGAGGATGGAACACTTTGGAGCGATACGAGCGACCGCGTCGAGTTCGTGGAAGTCGTGATATTTGCGCGGCAACTGAGGCAATGCTGCCAGCAGGCGATCACGGTGAAAGACCGAGTTGAAGAGCACTGCATCGGCTGCCAGCATGCTGGTGTAATTGATCCAAGCCCAGGCATCGTCACGTGCACGCCCAGCGGGCAACGGGTAGATGAGCTGGTTCTCGTGCATATACAACACGACCCGCAGCCCCCGCACGAGGTCGCGATTCAGGCCCAACCAGGTGGCAAGATCGAGCATGTCGGTCACAACCAACACATCAAAATGGTCTGTGAGTGGCTGGTTCCCCCAGCGCTCGTGGATGCGCTGCGTAAAACTCACCGCGGCACCACGCATACGCCAACGCCAACCACCGGCTGCGTTCATGCCGATGAGCGTCACCTCGTGCCGACTATGATCGACATAGCCTTGGGCGACAGAGCGGTGTGATCCTGCGTGGAACGCGTCGAGCCAGAGTATGCGCATCTATCGCCCCCCAAACATCCAGATGAACACACCAATCAATACACTCACCAACAGGAACCACCCGAGGTTCCCCACCGTGATACCGTCAGCCATGGGTTTGGTCGATGGTGGTGCGCTGTGTGCGGGTATCGGTGATTCCCCACCGATGGGATCTGTCGTCGATCCCGGTGACACATCAGCCTGCACGTATGGCGCGCTTGTCGATTGCACCGGCTGTGGCGGGGTCAATGCGGCAGCAAGCGCACGCCAGTCGAGGTCGGCTTGCCGCTGCGCCCGATACCACAGGGTGAGGATCACAATCAAGGTACCCACATGACCGCGCGCATGTGCCACCATGTACGTTTGGTCGGCACGATCCGGCTGTGGTCCATCGGGGATACAGACATCGAGGTACTCGCGCAGAAAAGACTGACCGGCCTGGCCGAGATGGACAAGCTCCCACTTCGCAGGTACCGCATCGAGCTGGCTGGCAGCAACAATCACCCGCAGACGGCCGGCGGCACATTCATTGGCCAACTGCGCCATAAACGCATCACGATGGGGGGCGAACTGCAGGGCATCGATGTTATCGAATGCCAGGAACGGTGCGGTATCAGGACGCAGGATTGCTTGGAGCCATGGTGTCCCGGCTGGTGCGAATGCTTCGGCAATGGTGGTCTCGACGGCTTCGATATCGGGGAACTCAGCCATGTCCAGATAAAACGCGGGCAAGTCGTCGTGATCGAGGAGAATGCCGCCCGCTGCCACGGCGTGAAACAACAACGACGACTTGCCGCTCTGTGGCGGAGCAACGACGAGGACCGGACGACGTTTGTCGATGGCTTGCATCACGAGTTGGAGTTCACCCCAGCGACCCACAAACAACGTGGCATCGCGGAGCATCTGTGTCTCGAATGGCGTCGTGTGGATGTCCAACGGTGCACCTCGGGGTCGTATAATGGAACCGTACGATGCCCGATGCACCGTACGGATGGAGCACGACATGATCAAACCAACGAGTACCATCGAGCTGCTTGCAACGATGTTTCTGTTTAGTATTGTGGTAACCAGTGGCCTGTTTTATACCCTCGGTGCGCGCTACCACCTGAGCATGCCGTGGATTTTCATCCCAGGGATAGCGCTGACCCTGACCGGGCTTATGTATTGGCGCGTTCGCGTTCGCCGCGGTGCAGCGCAAGCAGATCGCCAACAACCGCAAAACCCGTCGACAACGCCCCCGCCCCAGGACCAATAATCGTCACATCGTTGACGAAATCCGTCGTATAGGTCAGTGCGTTGGTCCCGCCGGAGACGCCAGCGAGGGGATGGCTGTTGGGCAAACGCATCGGCTGGACCGACGCTTTGATGCCGTCGGGGCCACGACTGACCTCGGCGATGAGCTTCCAACGTTCACCAGCAGCTTGGGCAGCAGCCACATCAGCCGCCGAAATCCCGGTGATGCCGGTGGTCGCAACGTCGGATGGCCGCATACCGGCGTTCATCAATACATTGGCAAGGATTGCTGCTTTGCCGGCAGCATCGTGCCCTTCGACATCGCCCGTCGGGTCTGCTTCGGCGTAGCCTATTTTCTGTGCATCAGCCAACGCAGCCGCATAGTCGAGGCCTTGCTCCATTTGGGTCAAGATGTAGTTGGTCGTTCCGTTGACAATGCCACGGACACGGGTGATATCTGCACCAGCCAAGCTGCTCCACCCCAACCGCAACGACGGGGTACCAGCCATCACGGTGCCTTCGATCCCCAAAAACAATCCTTTTTGGGCGGCGAGCGCGCGTAATGCACTGAGGTGCAGTGCGGCGGGGCCTTTGTTGGCGGTGATGACATGCATCCCGCGATTCAGCGCAGCGGTGATGTGGCTCGTGGCAGGTTCGCCGCTCTCGAGGTTGGTGGGTGTTAGTTCGACCATGACATCGGCACTGCGGGTGGCAATCATGGTCAATGCATCATCTGCAACGGCGCTCGGCAACGAATGCAGTGTTTCGGCAGCCAATACGGCACCGAGATCGAGTCCATTGGCAGCATAGGCACTGCCACGACGAGCGGTGACGACACCGACCACGCGGATTTCTGCGCCGGTTTGTTTGGCGATACGAGCGCCTTGTTCGTGCACAATCTGCGCAAAGCCACGCCCTGCGGTCCCCAAGCCAACGATGAGCACACGGTATACTGTAGGCACAGACGGTTATCCTTCTAGTGATTGAGTCACAATGGTCGAATACGCTCCCCACCATCCATACGCCATCTCACTGGCACATCCATACATTGCCGCAGCAGGGAGCCTCGGGTTCGGTATCCATAGTGCGGCCATGGTAGCAGCTATTGCACCGGCGGCGCTGATTACCCCGACGATTACAGCCGCAGGGCGTAGTCCAGACGGACCAAATCGCCTCTATGAACACCGTGCGGGGATTATATATGGTGAACCGTGGCACGATCCCGGCCTCGATTGGGTCGGCCGGCGCTGTACCGCGGTATGGGCTACATGGGACATCCCGGTCATCGTATCACTCAGCAGCGACGATGTCGACGTGCTCCAGTGCATCCGCGAGCTCAATCAGGTCGAAGGGATTGCCGGCTTTGAACTCGCCGTGACCGATGTCCACGTTGACCTCGGTGCGCTCTTGCCGCGGCTCCGGGCGCGCTGCGACATGCCATTGACCGTCAAGCTCCCGTTCGGCGATGCGCAAGCGTTGCGAGCGATGGTTGCGCACTGTGCCGCATCGAGCATCGATGGCATCACGCTGTGTGCGCCGGTAGCGGTGGCGACTGGTCGCATCCTCAGCCCTACATTCGGTGCGGTAACGCTCCATCTGATTCAGAGCATCGCTCCCGAGGCGAGCATGCAGATCAGTGCGTGCGGGGGTATCCATGATGCACCCACCGCAGACGCCTGTCTGAACGCAGGTGCCCAGACGGTCCAACTCGGCAGCTGGCTGCTGCGAGATCCAGGATGCATCAAGCGCCTGGCAAACCCGCTCCCTTAAGCGCGTATCTGCCCGCTCCCTGTTACCACCCACTTGTACGTGGTGAGTTCACGCAGACCCATCGGTCCGCGCACATGGAGCTTTTGGGTGCTGATTGCAATCTCTGCACCGAGGCCCAATTGGCCGCCGTCATTGAAGCGCGTCGACGCATTGACCATGACCGCCGTCGAGTCGACCTCGCGGACAAATCGCGCAATGGCATCGGCTTGGTCACTGAGGATGACCTCGGTATGACCGCCGTGTTCGGCGATGTGTGTGAGTGCGGCGTCGAGGTCCGCAACGATATGCAATGTGGCAATCAATGCCATGTATTCGGTATCGTAGTCGCCATCACCGAGGGGAACGACGTGCGGTCCACCTATTCCGTGTGCAGCGAGCAACGACAGCACGTCGGGGTCGCAGCGCAGTTCGACGCCGTGTGCCAGCAGGGCACGGGCTGCCAATGGGACCATGTGGGCAGCACCGGCGCGTTCGAACAACAGCACATCGAGCGAGTTACAGACGCTCGGGCGTTGCACGCGGCCGTTCACCACAATGTCGGTGACAAACTGTGGATTGGCGCTATGGTCGATGTACGCATGGACAATGCCTATACCCCCCACGATGACGGGCATGGTGGCGTGTTCGACGCAGAAGCGATGGAGGGCTGCTCC
>CANHPK010000050.1 GCA_947462525.1 Roseiflexaceae bacterium
CTGCATCGCTCATCCCCGCCATGCGTGCGCGGATGACTCGTAATGGCAGGTACCCTGATTTGAGGCGGGCAGCTGCGAGCAACTGCAACAAATGGCGCTCTGTATATCGGGGGGTTCGCACCTTGTCTACAGGTGCGTCAATAAGTCCTTCGTCGGTGTAATACCGTATGGTTCGTTGGGTCACACCAGCACGATCTGCCAGCTGGCGAATGGTCATGAGTTCGCGGTTCATGGGCTCTACTTTACGGTTCGTAGTATCAACACTGACGAAATAGTACCACTCTGCATTATGTTAGTCAATAGAGTTCAACTGCGCACAGATGATAGTTTCGTGAAACCAGTGTAAAGAAATTCATTAGATTTTGTGCGTCAATGCCTTCAAGTTACGCACTGCGTACGACCGGTTTGGCGTCCTGGAATCGCAGGACCACAACAGGTTCGCCGATGTCGATGTCGCCGTCGGCAAGTGCCGCCCACTCAATACCGTCGATTCTGATGCGAATCTCGGGTGCATCGAGGCGGGCGATGCAGACGCCGCGTTTGCCCACGAGTTGTTGGGCGAGTTCGTTGAGTGTGCTTGGAGCTGACGTAATGAGTCCGTATACTTTTGTACCAACAAAAGCTGTCAAAATCGTAACTGTTGCAAAAAAGAGCAGTATCCATGCCCCGAGCGTCGGGAACAAGACTGCAACCCCGGCGGTCGCCAGGGCTGCAATCCCGACCCAGAGGATGAAGACTCCGGGCACGAATATTTCGGCGACAATGAGGACTGCCCCCAATACCAGCCAGAAATATGCCGAGTACATGGCTAATCCTTCTTGTTCATCATCTCGGTGATGGCACCGAGTGCGCCTGCAAAGTTCGAGAAGTCGGTCGGCACCACGATCATGCGTGCTGCGGGCGAATCACCGAGTTTTTGGAGGGCATCGATGTATCGCTGTGCGATGAAGTACTGCAACGCTGCTTCGGGCTTGCCGACGGATTCGACCAACAGGCGCGTCGATTCGGCTTCGGCGCCGGCGAGGCGTTCGCGGGCTTCGGCCTGCAGGCGCGCCGCTGCCAAGTTACCTTCGGCCTCGAGGATTTTGGCCTGCTTGAGCCCTTCGGCATTGAGAATCTCGGCTTGTCGGAAGCCCTCTGCCTCGAGGATTTTGGCGCGCTTCTCGCGGTCGGCCGTCAACTGCTTGGACATCGCACGGGTAATGTCTTCGGGTGGCAACACATCCTTGATTTCGACCCGAGTGACTTTGGTGCCCCACGTCTGCGTCGCGTGATCGAGTGCCGACAACAAGCGCGTATTGATTTCGTCACGCTTGGCCAATACCTCGTCGAGCTCCATGCTGCCGATGGCGGTACGCAAGTTGGTCAACGCCAAGTTGATAATCGATGCTTGCAGGTTGAACACTTGATATGCGGCAAGCTGTGTCTCGTAGACCTGATAGAACAGCACACCGTCGACGCGAACGGTCGCGTTGTCACGTGTGATGACGATCTGCGAAGGGATGTCGAGGACCTGCTCTTGGACATTGACTTTGCGGCCAATCATGTCGATGAACGGGATGATGATGCTCAGGCCGGGCTTCAAGACCATGCGAAACTTACCGAAGCGTTCGATGGTCCACTCATATCCTTGCGGGACTATTTTGACGCCCGTGATGACCACGGCTATTGCCACAAAGACGATGACACTCAAACACAAAAGAAGAAAATCCATACGAGCTCTCTTTCACACGGGGGACGATTACCACTCATACTCCAGCGTAGCATACACAACGGTCACAAATGTGGTCATTGGTCGCGGAACGCACTCCGTGCCGTCGCTTGATTACAGACGTACAGATGGACCAAACGATCGACGTTCCAAACTTGTTGGATTGCGTTCTGCTGCGTCAGTGCGACGGGACGAACGCGCGTATACCCTTGTGCCGAAAAGCTGGAAGCGAGGAAGGTACGCAATTGTTGCCACGCCTTGCCCTGATTGCCGCCTTTTTTGATTTCTTCGACACTCGTGATGAAGGCATGCCCTTCACCCTCGTAGATGGTGATTTCGTTGGGGATGCCCGCAGCGGTCAAGCCTGCTTCGAGGGCTGCCACTTCGCTCACCGGGATCATCGTGTCATCAGCCCCAAAGATACCCAACACCGGCCCATTCAGCGACTTGAGGATCGCGGGGTCCGTGATTGCTGAGCCATAAAAAATCGCCGTTGCTTTGATGGCCGGGGTTTGGATGCCGTAGCGGAGTGCTGTTCCACCGCCGAAGCAGAAGCCCATGATGGCGATGCGGTTGCGGTCCACAAAGGATTGATTGGTAGCCCACTGCAGGACAGAATCGATGTCGCTGTCGATTTGGGTCGTTGGGGTCGACGACACTTGGTAGATGGCCGTGGGGATCCAGCTGGTCGTGTTGCCGCGCATCACGTCCGGTGCGATCACAACGTAGCCGTCTTTTGCCAATTCGTCTGCTTTGCCAATGATTTCTTCTTTGAGACCCCACCATTCGTGCACCATGATGACCACGGGGAACGGGCCTTCGCCGTCAGGTTTGCTCACATAGGCACGCACCGCTGGGTTGGTGCCGTTGGGGATAATCGTGTTGGTCATGTTGTCGACTTTGCCCACTGCCATCGCGCGGTCGACAACAATCGAAGCGACCAGTACCAGCACGAAACCGACGATGATACCGACGGTCCACGAAGCAATAGAAATGATTTTACGCATACACTCCCTCCAATACGTTAATTCCGGGGGTTGGTTGATTTATCCTACCATGCATCTTCCGGGGGGATTATGGTTCACTTTCGTAGACGGTGATATCGGTGGTTCCGGTTGCAGTCGTGCTCAAAACGACCTGATAGCCGAACGCACCTCGGGTCACCCGCCATACGATCAGGGCAGGAGTCTGCGAAATACTGTCGATGCGCCAGCCCTCGGCACGGAGGATTGGTGCATACGCTGCACCGACTCCCGTGGGAGCGTCGGCATGCTCGGCCAAGAGTGCACCGCCATACATGCGGCGTGTGGTGACAGCCTCGGGGAGGGTGAACGTCTCGAGCATCGTCAGCGCGCATGGCTTTGTGATGCGCGGCACGGGGTCAGGCCAGGTGATGCGTCGGTATGACCATGTGTATGCGTCGGTCCGGATGGTGTTATCGGGCAACAGGATGCGCCCCATACCCTGTGCATCGAGAGCGATTATCCGCCCCGCTCGGATTTCGGCCGTGCCGGAATAGCCCTGCCACAACGTGCCGCCATCAGTACTCTGGGTCGCACCGTCGGCGATGACCGCGTATCCCGGTTGCGGGCCGACAATCCCCCCTGCAGAGAGTGTCGGAATCACCGTCGCCGTTTGCAGGCAATCGCCAGTGACAATGGCGCTCTGTTCACCGATAGTTTGGATGGTCACCGTCCCGCCATTGGCTGCGAGCCAAGCCGGCGCATAGTCGGGGCTTGCTGAGAGCGTCGTGCGTGTCGTCGCACCGTCGAATGCGGTGACCAGCTGCAGGACGAGTCCCGCAGAGGTGCGCACCGCGAGCGTTGTTTGCTCGTGCGCAGCGGGGTCGGGGAGGGTGTATGACGTAATTTGTGTCGGGGAAGCGCAGGCACACAGCACGCACAGAGAAATCAAAAAGAAGACGTACATCGTTTTCATACGGTACGTAACCAGCGTGCCATAAACAGATTGTCGTCCAATGCAAAGCCCAACGACGCATAAAAAGGGACGACGTGTGCATTGTTGTTGACCACCAGCAGGTTCAGTTTTTCGCATCCTGCTGCGGTCAATCGTGCTATCAACGCTTGGACGAGGCGTGCCCCGTAGCCGTTGTGTTGGTGGTCGCGGCGTACCGCCAAATGGTTGATCCAGCCACGCCGGCCATCGTCGCTGCCCAACACGGTGCCGATGATGGCGCCGTCGGCGGCACACAGCGCGAGTGCAAATCGCCCCGAGAGCGCGATGTGGCGGCGTAATCCCGTCGGTGTATCGGTTGGGCTGATGCGGAGCGGTGCATCGCGCCAGAGGGCCAGCATTTCGTCGAGATCGGATTCGAAAATGGGGCGGATGCATGTCCCATCGGGGAACTGCTCTGGTTCCATCCAAGACTCGTAGACCCCCACCAATTGCAACCACGGCGGGGTTGTCTGGCTGTTGCGGCGGATGTCCATCCCCAGTTTGCGCATCACTGCCTGTGAGGCGTGGTTGTCGTACTCGGTAGTGGCGATAATCCGTTCGATGCGCAATTCGTCCATGGCATAGCGGACCAAGAGTTGTCCGGCCTCGGTGGCATAGCCGTTGCCTTGGTAATTGGGATGCACCATCCAAAAGAGGCCCATCTCGGCCCGGGTGCGGCCATCGTCCGGACCAATCCCTGCTTGCCCATAGACATCGAGGCAGGGGACGAGTCCAACCGAACCGATGTATGTATTCGATTCGGTCAGTACCAAGGCCCGATCGCCATACGGTGGCTGGTCGAGGCGTGCAAGCTGATTGTGATTGGCGCTGACCCAGGCGAGCCAGGCCGTGCGGCGTTCGTGCACCGCTGGTGAAAGCGCTGCGGGGTCGGTGCTGTCGTCGAACAACTGCACAATCCCCGGCAGGTCGGAATGCTGGTATGGTCGGATGTGGACCCGTGCGCCGTGCAGGGTAGGCATAGTACGCATGTTACACCCCGGTCATAAGCGCGGCGACCTCAGCAAGAGCTTTGAGGCCAGGATGATCAACGGACGATGGTGATTCTGCCAGCTCCTGCACGAAACACGCCGCGATCACCTGCCTCCCATCGGGTGCGGTCAGGATGCCGCAGTCGTTGCGGAGGTCGTCGTCCGACCCAGTCTTGCCGGCGTACGTCCAACCGGTGGGAATGCCACGGGGGAACCCGACGCGGTCGAGCTGGTGGGCCAATGTGTCACGCAGGAACTGACTTGTCGCGGCAGTGCCGATCTGCCCGGTGGCAATGCTCTGGAGCAGATGTACCGTATCGCGGGCTGTCGTGACGCCCAGACCCCAGGGCAGGCAGTCGGGCGTATTGGGAGTAAACACCTTGCGATTGAGGCGAGTCTGGGTCATGCCGAGGGTTTGGATGCGTTCGTTTATTTTTTCGATACCGAGCATATCAATCAGGATATTGGTGGCGGTGTTGTCAGAAATAATCGTCATAAGTACCGCCAAATCACGCACGGTCGGGGCGATACCGCCGTCGAGGTAGCGTAGCACGCCCATGCCAGGGACGACTGCGGCGTGGTCGAGCGGGACGCGTTGCTCCCAGCTGAGCTGACCGGCATCGACGAGCAGGGCGGCGTGTACGAGGATGGGCAGTTTGATGATGCTGGCGGTCTTGACGGGGCGATCGGCGTGATAGGCAATTGGGGTACCGTCGAGTGGTTGCCAGAGGAGCGAAATTTGGGCTTTGTATTGCCCTTCGAGCGAGCGTAGTGTCGGCATGGCGGATACTCCGAAAAAACCCATTGCCTGGGGTGGATGCAATCCACTGCGCCAAACAATGGGTACGGGGAGGGCCTAGTACGAGCGGGCGAAGACGACGGTCTTGGTGGCAGGGCGACCGGTGTAGATGCAGGTGCCCGAACCGCCGGGTTGGTCGTTGGGGATGCAGCGGATGGTGGCGCGGGTCTCTTCTTTGATGCGCTTCTCGTCGGCGCTGTCACCGTCCCACCAGCAGACCGCGAAGCCTGTCTCGATGGCTGCTTTGAGCTCGTCGTAGCTGGTGACGGTGGTGGTGTGATCGGTACGGAATTTGAGCGCGCGCTGATAAAGGGCGTCTTGGATTTCGGCGAGCAGGGCGACGACGCGCTCGGTCAGTCCATCCTGTGGGACAAAGCTCTTGCCGTCGCGGCCGGGGATGTCGCGGCGAGCCATTGCAACCGAGCCTTTTTCGACGTCTTTGGGGCCGACTTCGATGCGCACGGGCACGCCCTTGACTTCCCATTCGTTGAACTTAAAGCCAGCAGTGAGGTGTTCGCGCTCGTCGATTTTGAAGCGGATCGTACCCTTCCAGCCTGTGGTGATGCGCTTGACGGCGTCCATCACGAGGGCTTTCTCGGCGTCGTTTTTGTAGATGGGGACGACGATGACCTGGATGGGGGCCAATCGCGGCGGCACAATCAAGCCGTCGTCGTCGCTGTGGGCCATGATGAGGGCGCCGATGAGGCGGGTGCTGACGCCCCAGCTGGTGGTCCAGGCGTACTGGACGGTGTTGGCTTGGTCGGTGAACGAAATATCAAATGCCTTGGCGAAGTTTTGGCCCAGGTTGTGGGACGTGCCGGCTTGCAGGGCGCGGCCGTCTTGCATCATGGCTTCGACGCAGTAGGTGCGCAGGGCGCCGGGGAACTTCTCGCTGTCGGTTTTGAGGCCGCGCAGGACGGGCAGGGCCATTTCTTTTTCGATGAAGTCGGCATAGACGTCATCGAGGATCATAAGCGTTTCGGTCTCGGCCTCGGCCTCGGTGGCATGGACGGTGTGGCCTTCTTGCCAGAGGAACTCGGCGGTGCGCAAGAACGGGCGGGTGCGCATCTCCCAACGCATGACGTTGGCCCACTGGTTGATCAGGATGGGCAAGTCGCGGTACGAGCGAACCCATTTGGCGTAGAAGTAACCGATGATGGTCTCGGAGGTGGGACGGATAACGTAGGGCTCGGTGAGCTCTTCGCCGCCGGCACGGGTGACCTCGGCGACTTCGGGGGCAAAGCCCTCGACGTGCTCGGCTTCTTTGGTCAGAAAGCTTTTGGGGATGAGCAGGGGAAAGTACGCATTGACGTGACCGCTCTCTTTGATGCGGCTGTCGAGGCCGGATTGAATGCCTTCCCAGATGGCATAGCCGGTCGGTTTGAAGACGATACAGCCGCGGACGACTTCGGCATAGTCGGCCAGGTCGGCTTCACGGACGATATCGAGGTACCACTGCGAATAGTCTTTGGCGCGGGGCGTTATTCCGTCTTTGGCCATGATGATGTGTCCTTTGTTACTGCGTTAGGTCGTCATTGTACCATGTGGCGTTTTTGGGCGACTGCGGACTATGCGTCGAGGCGCGCTTGGAGGGCGGCTGTCGAGCGCTGGAGGTCACCATCGGCGCGGAAGAACGCACTGCCCACCACCACGTCGTCGACGCCGGCGGCAGCAACAGTGGCGATGGTATCGAGGGCGATGCCACCGTCGACCTGGATCTGAGTCGATAGCCCGTTGGCGTCGATGTAGGCGCGCAGGGTACGGATTTTGGCGGTTGACTGTGGGATATATTGTTGCCCGCCGAAGCCCGGGTTGACCGTCATCATGAGCACGGTGTCGATGCTATCGAGGACCTCGTAGAGCGATTGCAACGGGGTGGCCGGATTGATGGCGACACCGACATGTGCGCCGCAGGCGCGGATGAGCTGGATGGTGCGATGCAAGTGTGGCGAGGCTTCGACGTGCACGCTGATGTGATTGGCGCCGGCTTTGGCGAAGGCCTCGACATAGCGTTCGGGTTCGACAATCATCAAATGGGCATCGAGGTAGGCCGTTGGGCCGAGTGCGCTGCGGAGGTGCGCGAGCACGGGCATCCCAAAGGTGATATTGGGCACAAAGCGGCCGTCCATGACGTCGTAGTGCAGGCGATCGCCGCCGGCTGCGAGTGCGGCTGCGGCGTCTGCGCCGAGCGTGGCAGCATTGGCCGAGAGGAGTGAGGGGCTCAGGCGGATGGAGCGGTTGACCGCACGGGCATACAACATAGCGAGGCTCGCTTTTCTATGACAGCAACGTATCGGGAGCGATGGTGCGCCCCTCGTGGGCAGATCGATATGCGCCATGGACCAGCTGCAGTGTGGCGATGTTGTCGCGCGCGCTGGTGATGGGATCGGTGCCCGTCTGGATAGCGTGCATGAGGCTGGCCATTGGGCCAATGAAGGCATCGGGGATCCACAAACCCGTCAGGGGGATATCGACCAATTCATCGCCATGGCGGGCATAGGCCAGCGTATCGGTGCGGCCGTGCGGGTAGTCGTACATGGACCCGATGGTGCCGCTGATGATGCCTGCTGTGCCGAGAAAGCGGAACGTGGCAGCGGTGGCGCGTGAGGCGTCGTGGTGATTGACCATCACGCTCGCCTGGAGCCCGTCGGGATAGTCGAGGATGGTAATGGTCTTGGTTTCGGCACGTTCGGGTTGGCCCGGGTACCGGGCGTGGCGACTGGTCAGCGCGGTCGGGTTGCCGAACAGGTGGCGCAGGCTGTCGAGGTAGTGGATGCTGTGGTACATGACATCGAGGTGCTCCGAATCACGGAGCCAGGGCCACATGTGCCACGGGGTATCGGCACTGACCCAGATTTGGGCATCGGTCGGCTGGCCGATGGCACCGTTGCGGATGAGGTCGGCACTGGCGGCAATCCCGGCGCTCCAGCGCATTTGTTGGTTGACCGCGACGTACCGTTGCGCGCGTTCGCCGGCGGCGGCAATGGCTATCGCGTCGGCGAGGTC
>CANHPK010000051.1 GCA_947462525.1 Roseiflexaceae bacterium
CCGCTTTTGGCGCTGTAGAATGCCGGGAACTCGTTGGTGCCGTAGCCATAGACGGGCACACCGACGGTCTCGAGGTATTCCAACGTCGCCGGCAGATCGAGGATCGACTTGGCACCGGCGCAGACCACGATGACCGGCGTTTTGGCCAGCTCGGTCAAATCGGCCGAAATGTCGAAGCTCGCGCGGGCGTCACGGTGGACGCCGCCTATGCCGCCGGTAGCAAAGACCTCGATGCCCTTCTGATGCGCCAACGCCATCGTTGCCGAGACGGTCGTTGCCCCATAAGCGCCGTCGGCGATACACAGCGGGATGTCGCGGCGGGCCAGTTTGCGCACGTCGCTTGCCTGGGCGAAGCGTTCGAGCACGTCGTCGGCCAATCCAACGGTAGCCACGCCGGCGACGACCCCAATGGTGGCTGGGATGGCACCGCCCGCCCGGATGACGGCTTCCATTTCGCGCGCGACGGTGACATTTTGGGGGTAAGGCAAGCCGTGGGCGATGACGGTACTTTCGAGCGCAACCAATGGCTGTTTGGCGTCGATGGCTGTGGCGACGGCAACCGATGTATCGATGCGCATGGCGTTCCTTGTCGGGCAGAGGAATTTTTGTCTGCATATAGTATAGACGGTATGCAGAACGCACGGCAACCCGTCAGGGCTGTACGCAGCAGACGATGCGTCAGCAGATAGCGAAAACCGGCACACGCGGTGCCGGCAGTCGGAGTGTGTGGCAGTGCCGGACTAGAGCAGGGTCAAAATCTCGGCGCCGCTGTCGCGGATGGCGATGGTATGTTCGAACTGCGCCGACAGCGATCCATCTGCGGTGCGTACCGTCCAGCCGTCTTTGCGGTCGAGGTAGGTCTTGTAGCTGCCGACGTTGATCATCGGTTCGATGGTAAAAATCATCCCTGGCTTGATGACCATCCCCGTGCCGGCTTGGCCGATGTGCTTGATGGTTGGGTCGTCGTGGAGCACGCGGCCGATGCCGTGGCCGGTGTACTCGCGCACGACGCTGAAGCCCTCGGCCTCGGCGTGGCGTTGGATGGCGGCACCGATGTCGCCCAGCCGATTGCCCGGTGTGGCTGCGGCGATGCCCAAGCGTAGACATTCGGCAGTGACATCAAGCAGACGCTGGGTGGACTCGCTGATGGTGCCTACCGGCAACGTGATACAGGCATCGCCGTACCAACCGTCGACGATGACGCCGATGTCGAGCCCGATGATGTCGCCCTCTTTGAGCCCAGCGGCGTTGGGGATCCCGTGACAGATGACGCTGTTGACGGCCACGCAGATGGTATTGGGGAAGCCGTTGTAGCCCTTATAGGCCGGCAATGCGCCGTTTTTGATGATGAACGCCTCGGCGGCTTTGTCGAGCTCGAGCGTGCTGACCCCTGGTTTGACCATGGGCGTCAACGCCGCGAAGCACTTGGCGACCAGCTTGCCCGCTTTGCGCATCGCCTCGATTGCCTTGGGAGGATGTATCTGTGCCATGAGTGTTCCTCAATGCGTAGATCGAGTCGGTAGCGACTCGTCTGGGAAATGCGTATCGCGGATGCGCAACATAGGTACTTCGACGAAACGATAGCTCAGTGTTGCTACTGTTCCTGAGAGGAACAGATACGCCACCAAGAGACCCACGAGTTCCTGCCATGTCGTCGGCGTGCCGTAGTGTTGCGTGAGATATTGCTGCATCATTAGATGATACAGGAATAATGAAAAACTCACGAGGGCGATGCCTCTCACAAGGCGATCCATGATGCTCCAGCCGAGCGTTGCGACATGCTCAAACGCAGGGATGACCAACGCGGCACCACAGACAATAAGGGTGTGTCCGAGCAACATCGCGATTCCGTACCACCGTGTCTGGTCAACCAACAGTATGAACCCCGTGACGAGCATGCCGAGACCCGGTGCATACCCAATGTGCGCGAGTGACCGGAACCAGTGCGGCCGTTCGATGCGAATCCAATGAATCAGAATACCCCAAACCATCGAATCGAGGCGGTTGATACTCGTCATTTCGAGCCCACCGAGTGCATCACTCGGTACGAGGAACTGCACGATGACGCGCCCAAGCAGGGTAATCGTCGCGAATCCCACAATGGTCACGACAAAGGGGTTTTTGTGTGTGGTGGTGCGCAACACTGCCCAGAATGCGAGTGGAAGCAAGAGGTAGAACAATTCTTCGGTAGCGAGGCTCCACCAAAACGCAAAATCTTTCGCGATGTAGTAGGGATGGACCGCACCCACAAACAATATGCTCCGGAAGTAGCCAAGCAGGTCCGTCGGCGGTGCGAAAAACCATACCACCACCGCAGATACATAGGCTGCCGGGAGTGTACGCAACCAGCGACGTTGCCAAAAACGCGTGACCTGCGAAAAGTCGCCAAAACGTGTGTTGACACGCAAGATAATCCCACCGATGAGGTACCCACTGAGTGCAAAAAAGATGTCGACACCTAACCCACCGAATGACACAAACCAGCGGTACACGTCGCGGGTGGTCGACCATTCGGTATACAACAACGGCACGGTGTGTGCGGTCACCACAAAGAGCACAGCGACAGCACGCATGATGTCGAGCCCCAATCGTCGACCAGTTGGGACAGTATGTGAGATGCGACGATGCCGTTGTCGGATCGCACTGATAACCATCAACGCAATGCAGAGCGTGCGCCCGCCGCGGTCTAGGAGCAATGTCGGTTGTGCGTAGCCCACTGCAGATTCTTGGAGTATCTGCACGACCAAAACGGCGCACAGCCCAAGCCAGGTAGCGAACCCGAGCCAACGCCCACGGACAAGCCACCAGGCAGCTACCACGATGAGGAGTGCGTATTCACCAAGATGCAATGCCGTGCGGAGTGGTGACCATGGCAGCTCGCGGACACGAAATGCGTCGACAATCACCCCAAGCGACCGCGAATCGCCGGGAACAATCCGTGTTTCACTCGTGATTGATAATGCAGAGAATTGCGGTGTCTGCGGCAAGAGGATCAGTGCCTGACGATATTGTTCTGAGGGGAGGAACGTGCTCTGTGTTGATCCGTATGTGATGGTGACGGGGAACGGTTCGCCAGGCGGTGTATGCCAGCGCCATGAGGCCGCACGCCAAGGCGCATCGCCGAAACGAGCTACATTGATGCGCGTGTTGCCATCGAACCATACCCCATCTGGATCTTGACCGAGTGTTCCATCAACGAGCCTCGGGTCTGACAACGAAATGTAGACCTGCTTCGGCCGTGACATAAAAACGGTGCTGATGGCACCAATAATCAGACATGCGCACACAAAAAAGGCTACACGCAACAATCGCGGTGTGCTGATGGTATGGGTATGTTCGTTCTCAGGGTTCATTACTGACTCTTGGTACATGGACAGTGATTCGATAGTGATTCGGTATGAAGCGTCACATATGTGGCTCGCGGTTTGGTGCCTGGGGATATTTTACACGAGCACGGTCAAAGAGACGGTATTGGCGACAGTACCGACGACTGCGACGTTCGCTGTGCCGCGTCAAGCCAGCGCAGAGCAGGAAAGACGACGGTTATGTCTCAACAGAAGAAGTGTATTGGCCGTACTGTGGAGCTATCAGTCTCGATGCTGAACCTCAAAATACACCAATCCCGCCACAAACAACCCCAGCAACCCTGCCCCGGCGACATAGGCATCGATGGTGGTCGAACTGGCGACGTAGCTGGCAAAGACGCCGCCCAGGCCGGCCAACAGATAGCATGTCAACACCGCCTCGCGGCGGGTCATGCCGCCGGCCACCAGCCGATGCGATACGTGGTCTTTGCCGGGCGTCGTCAGTGGATTGCGGCCGCGGCGCAAACGCGACACAAAGACCAACGTCGTGTCGAACAACGGCAAGGCCAGCACAGCCAGTGGAATCATCCAGGTAATCGCCGTGATGTTACTGGGGAAGCGCAGCTTGATGCCCAACACTGCCAAAATCAAACCAATAAACAACGACCCCGTGTCGCCCATAAAAATCGACGCGGGATTGAAGTTGTAGCGCAAAAAGCCGAGACAGGCCCCGATCAATCCCGCCGCCAATGCGCTCACCAAAATCTGCCCGCTCTGGGCAGCCAAGAGCAAGAAGAAGATGCCGCACACCGCAGCCACTCCGCTCGAGAGTCCATCCATGTTATCCAGCAGATTGAGTGCGTTGGTGACCCCAACAATCCACAGCATGGTGAGCGCCCAGTTGTACCACGGAGTCTCAAATAACTGGATCTGGACGCCGGCGTAGATGAGAATCGCCGCTGCGCAGGCTTGACCAATGAGTTTGGGATAGGCGTGCAAGGTCCAGCGATCGTCGACCAGCCCGCAGGCCGACACCAATGTGGCAGCGGCGACGATGGCAATCAGCTCGCGGATGTAGAAGCGGTCACCAAAGACCAGCAACGCGCCCACACAACCGGCATAAATGGCCAGGCCACCGAGGAGCGGCATGGGTGCATTGTGGATTTTGCGCTGTGCTGGTGCATCCACCGTGCCGGTGCGGAGTGCGATGTAGCGGGCGAGCGGCGTGGCACCAATCGCGATGAGGAACGCACTGAGGAGGACTATCAAGGGAGTCGTCATTGTTAACGATTTCTTATCTACAGCCGGGCAAAAATGGTACTACTATTATAGAATGCATATCGGAACAGCCGATGGCCTCTACTCTACGGTCAGGACGTATTGAACATGACAACCCGCGAATTCCTCGCACCACTCATAGCCGCATACCAGACCGCGCTGGCAGGGTTGCCGGTACCGCAGCAGGCCACGGTCCAGTTCAGCATCGGCATTGCCACCTCGGACACCAACGAACGTTGGCAGTTCGACGCCAACGGCGCACAGGTGACCATACGCGATGTACCCAGCGATACCGTCGATTTTCTCTTCGAGACGACCAAAACCCGCTTGGAGCAATTTGTCGATGCCAATGGCGTGACGTTTTTGTTGCGGCCCATCGCCAACGGCAAGATGAGCGGCTTCAAGGCGTTGCGGGGCACGTTGCGCATGGTGATGAACGAGGGCGACGAGTACAAAATCGTCTTTGGCGGTGCGACGATGCCCGAGGCCGTGATGCGCATGGGGCAACAGGATGCGCTGGGATTGCTGGCCGGTACGCTCAACGCCCAGGCAGCGGTCTTTTCGGGGCGGATCCGCATCGACAGTGGAATGTCGTTTTTGATGAGTCTCGAGCGTTTTCTCTAGGATAAAAACCCAAGCGCCGCGTTTGCCCGGGCACCAACGGTGCCCGGGATTTTTTGTCTGCTACGCGGTTTTGATGGCAGTCACCACATTCATCAGGAAGGTCACGACGATGGGAGCACCGGCGCTTAGCTCGCCACTGACGGCCTCGGGGCCGATCTGTGCACTGCGCGCCACAGTTTCGTTTTTCAACGAAAAAGCCACATCTACCATGATGGTGCCATGGATGCTGATGTGCTGGACCGATACGACGACGCCGTCGCGATTGCCTGATAGAAACATAGCGCCTCTATTCTGCGTGTCCATCGATCTGAAGAAAATGCTTCAACGCGGCGGCAATTGCGCCAAGGTACAAAACGTTGTGATAGAGTATAGTGAGATGTGAATGTACAACACAAAAATAATTCTCAAAATTTACAGACATGGGAAAGTTGCGTCTAAAAGTTTAGAATGTTAGAATATTGACCACAAAAAACTCTTTGTATGCCTCTTCTTATTGGCTTGTTTGTCGAATTTTTGTTAGGCAAGGAAAAACATGTACTACCGTCTATTGACGCTCTTTCTGATTTGTGTGATGGTGTTTGATGTAAGTGGCACGGTGGCACAGGCAGCGACAACGACCGTGAGATGCTCGGTGAGTGGCACATTCACTATCACAGACAACTCCGTACGCCGCCACAATGCATGTAGTGGCACTGTGACTGTTCCGGCAGGAGTCACATCCATCGGAGATACCGCGTTCGCGTATGCAAGCAAGCTCACCGCCATCACCATCCCCGCAGCAGTCACATCCATCGGCAAAAGCGCGTTCTCAAGTACACGCAGACTCGCAACCGTTAACTTTGCGGCCGGCAGCAAACTCACATCCATCGGGGATTCTGTGTTCGCAGATGCAAGCGCGCTCACCGCCATCACCATCCCCGCAGCAGTCACATCCATCGGCAAATCCGCGTTCGCAAATGCACGCAGCCTCGCAACCGTCACCTTTGCAGCCGGCAGCAAACTCGCTTCAATAGGGGACAGGGCGTTCGCAGGTGCAAGTGCTCTGACCGGCATCACCATCCCAGAAGGAGTCACATCCATCGGGGCGGGCGCGTTCTATTATGCGAGCGTTCTGACCGCCGTCACTTTTGCAGCCGGTAGCAAACTCACATCGATTGGGGTGGGTGCGTTCGCCGAAGCAAGCGCTCTGACCGCTATCACCATCCCGGCAGGAGTCACATCCATCGGGGATTCCGCGTTCAATTATGCAAGCAGCCTCGCAACCGTCACCTTTGCAGCCGGCAGTAAACTCACATCCCTCGGCGCGGGCGCGTTCTCAGGTGCAAGCGCTCTGACCGCCATCACCATCCCCGCAGGAGTCACATCCATCGGGGATGGCGCGTTCGCAGATGCAAGCAATCTCACCGCCGTCACCTTTTCAACCGGCAGCAAACTCACATCTATCGTGGCATATGCGTTCTATGGTGCAGTTAATCTCACCGCCATCACCATCCCCGCAGGAGTCACAACCATCGAGGAGGGCGCGTTCAACGGTGCGAGCAGCCTCGCAACCGTCACCTTTGCAGCCGGCAGCAAACTCTTATCCATCGGGGCACATGGGTTCGCAAATGCAAGCGCTCTGACCGCCATCACCATTCCAGCAGAAGTCACATCCATCGGGGATTCCGCGTTCTCAAATGCAACCAGACTCGCAACCGTCAACTTCGCAGCCGGCAGCAAACTCACTTCAATAGGGGACAGGGCGTTCGCAGGTGCAAGTGCTCTCACTGCCATCACCATCCCCGCAGGAGTCACATTCATCGGGGATTCCACGTTCGCTTATGCACGCAGCCTCGCCACCGTCACCTTTGCTGCCGGCAGCAAACTCACATCTATCGGGGCGAGCGCGTTCAATAGTGCAAGCGCCCTCACCGCCATCACCATCCCCGCAGGAGTCACATCCATCGGGGGTTCCGCGTTCTCAAATGCAATCAGACTCGCAACCATCACCTTTGCAGCTGGCAGCAAACTCACATCCATCGGGGCGAGAGCGTTCGAATTTGCAAGAGCTCTCACTGCCATAACCATTCCCGCAGGAGTCACATCCATCGGGGAAGCCGCGTTCTATTATGCAAGCAGCCTCACCGCCATCACCATCCCAGCAGGAGTCACCTCCATCGGGGTGGGCGTGTTCGCAGGTGCAATCGCTCTCACCGCCATCATCATCCCCGCAGGAGTCACATCCATCGGAACTTCTGCGTTCTCAAATGCAACCAGACTCGCAACCGTCACCTTTGCAGCCGGCAGCAAACTCACTTCAATAGGGGACAGGGCGTTCGCAGGTACAAGTGCTCTCACCGCCATCACCATCCCAGCAGGAGTCACCTCCATCGGGGTGGGCGTGTTCGCAGGTGCAAGTGCTCTCACCGCCATCACCATCCCCGCCGGAGTCACATCAATCGGGGATTCCGCGTTCTTTAATGCAATCAGCCTCGCAACCGTCACCTTCGCAGCCGGCAGCAAACTCACATCCGTCGGGGCGAGCGCGTTCGCAGGTGCAAGAGCTCTCACCGCCATCACCATCCCCGCCGGAGTCACATCCATCGGGGGATATGCGTTCGCAGATGCAAGCGCGCTCACCGCCATTACCATCCCGGCGGGAGTCACATCCCTCGGAGCGAGTGCGTTCGAAAATGCAAGCAGCCTCGCAACCGTCACCTTCGAAGCCGGGAGCAAACTCACAACCATCGGGGATTCCGCGTTCGCAGGTGCAAGCGCACTCACCGCCATCACCATCCCCGCAGGAGTCACATCTATCGGGGCGGGCATGTTCAACGGTGCAAGCGCCCTGAAAAGCGTGTATTTCTTGGCTGATAAACCGACAATCGCAAGTGACGCATTTGCCGGCGTCAGCGGTGCTAGCGCATATATCCGGTCTACTGCAGGGGGATATCCGGCTGTCGGAACTTCTATGGAAGGACTGACGATTGCAGTGGGAGTGTACACCCTCACCTACAACACCAAAGCTGGATCTGCAATTGCGCCAGGGGTCGTGTTGCAGGGGTTGCCGATATCCGCACCAACAGCACCGACGCGGTCCGGTTACACTTTTGGGGGCTGGTCTGTAATCGATGGTGGCAGTACATTGACGTTCCCATATATGCCGAGTACTGCGTCTGATATCACACTGTATGCCAAGTGGATATAACGTAGACTGCCCCCCGTACTGCGTCCCGCACCGCCACTGCGACCCCCACACCATA